>DASXYR010000055.1:0-9643 GCA_036502385.1 Gemmatimonadaceae bacterium | reverse complement strand
GTCGAGCCGAGGCTCTTCGTGAGAATGTCGGCGATGCCAGCGCATTCCATGATCGCGCGCACGGCCCCACCAGCGATCACACCGGCTCCAGGCGCTGCGGGCTTCATCAGGACTTTCCCTGCGCCGTGCGAGCCGACGACTTCGTGCGGAATCGTTCCGCCCGTCATCGGGATGCTCACCATGTTGCGACGCGCTCCGTCGACGGCCTTGCGGACCGCCTCCGAGACTTCGTTCGCCTTGCCGGTCGCGAAACCGACGCGACCCTGCCCATCCCCAACAGCGACGAGCGCGTTGAAGGAGAAGCGACGTCCGCCCTTCACGACTTTGGCAACGCGGTTGATTGCGATCACGTTCTCGACGAGCTCGCTGCCACCATCTCCGCGCCCGCCATCGCGGTCACGGCCCTTGCCGCCGCCTTCGCGGCGTCCACCGCCGCCGCCACCGCCCTGACCGCGCGAGCCGCCCTGGCCACCACCACCCTGGCCACCGCCGCCCTGTCCGCCACCGGGCCCGCCACGACCGCGACCTCCGCCGGGGCCGCCGCGACCACCGCCGCCACGACCGCCGCGTCCGCCTGCGCCGCCACCGCTGCGCGCGCTGCCGCCGGTTCGCGGACGTTCCTGAGCTGGCTGCTCGGAAGCTGCTGCTGCTTCGGGATTCTCGTTATCTGCCATTTATTAGAACTCCAACCCGCCTTCGCGGGCTCCGTCGGCCACACCCTTCACGCGACCGTGATATTTGTATCCAGCTCTGTCGAAGACGACGCGCGTTACGCCGGCATCTTTTGCCTTCGCAGCGAGACGCTTCCCTACCTCGACCGATCTCTCGGTCGGCTTTCCCTCGAGACCGGAATCGGTCACGGTCATGATCGTGCGCTGCGCGGTGTCATCCACCAGCTGCGCATAGATGTGCTTGATGGAGCGATAGATAACGAGCCGTGGACGCTCCGCGCTTCCAATCACTTTTTTCCGCAAGCGGAAGTGACGGCGCGTGCGCAGCTGATCGCGCGACTTTGGTCTGGCCATTTTCGGCATTACTTGGCTCCCGCCTTACCGGCTTTGCCTGCTTTGCGGCGGACCTGCTCGCCAGCGTACTTGATTCCCTTGCCCTTGTACGGCTCGGGCGGCCTGATGCTGCGGATCTCCGCGGCGACCTGACCGACGACTTCCTTGTTCGCGCCTTCGATGATAACCGATGTCGGCTGCGGCGCGCTCAGCTTGATGCCCTTCGGCGCTTCGTACTTCACCGGGTGCGAGAAGCCCAGCGCGAGCTGCAGACCGTACGGACGCTGCTCCGCCTTGTACCCGACGCCCACGAGCTCGAGCTCCTTCTTGAACCCTTTGGTGACGCCTTCGACCATGTTGGCGACGAGCGTACGGCTCAGGCCATGAAGCGACTTGTGCAGATCTTCATCTGACGGCCGCTCGACGACGATCGTGTCGTCCTTGAGCGTAACCTTCATCGTCGGGTGCAGCTCGCGTTCGAGCTCGCCCTTTGGACCCTTCACATGAACCTTGTTGCCATCAATTTTCGCGGTGACTCCCTTCGGGAGCGGCACCGGATGCTTTCCAATTCGTGACATCTCTCTATCTCCTTACCAGACCAGCGCGAGCAGCTCGCCGCCGGTGCGGGCCTGACGCGCCTGACGATCCGACATCACACCCTGCGATGTGCTGAGAATCGCCATGCCGAGCCCGTTGCGAACCCGCGGAATCTCCGCGACCGCGACGTACTTGCGGAGTCCCGGCGTCGAGACGCGACGCATCTCGCGAATCACCGGCTGCCCGCCCTGCGCGTACTTGAGAACGACGCGCAGCATCTGCCGCCCATTCTCGGTGTCCAGCGTCTTGTAGTCCTGAATGAAGTTGTTCTCCTTCAGGATCTTTGCGATCTCCACCTTCAGCTTCGAAAGCGGCATGTCCACGCGACGGTGCTTCGCCCCGCAGGCATTGCGGATGCGCGTCAACATGTCGGCTATCGGATCGGTCATGCTCATTAAATGATCTTCCTTAGTCCTACCGTATCCCGTTCCCGGGACGCGTAGAAGTGAATGGTTACCAGCTCGCCTTGCGGACGCCCGGGATGTATCCCGACAGCGCCTGCTCTCTGAAACAGATTCTGCAGAGCCCGAACTTTCTCAGGAAAGCGCGCGATCTTCCGCACCTTCCGCAGCGATTGTGCTGCCGCACCGGGAACTTCGGCTTCCGCTTGCTCTTCTCCACCATGGCCTTGCGCGCCATTACAATCTCTCTTGGCTGTTGGTTGACACTTACTGCTGCGTTTGCGTGATGATCGGCTTGTCATCGCCACGGAAGGGCACGCCGAGCTCGCGCAGAAGCGCGAATGCCTGGTCGTCCTTGTTCGTGGTCGTGACGAACGTGATGTCCATCCCGTGGATCTGCTCGACCATGTCGTAGTTGATCTCCGGGAAGATCATCTGCTCCTTGACGCCGAGCGAGTAGTTGCCGCGCCCGTCGAACGAGCGCGTGTTCACTCCGCGAAAATCGCGAATCCGCGGGATCGCGATCGTGACGAAGCGGTCGAGGAACTCCCACATCCTGGCGCCACGAAGCGTGACCGCGCAGCCGATCTCCTGTCCCTGCCTCAGCCCGTAGTTGGCGATCGACTTCTTCGCTTTCTTCTTGACTGGGCGCTGGCCGGTGATGATCGCCAGCTCGGTGACCACGGCATCGAGAACCTTCGCGTTCTTGATCGCCTCGCCCACGCCACAGTTGAGCACGATCTTCTCGAGCGTCGGGATCTGGTGATCGTTGGTGAAACCGAACTGCGACTTGAGCCGGTCTCTTACGGTCTTCTGGTAATAGACGTGAAGGCGCGGCGGCGGAACCGGAAGGTCCTTGCCGGTGTGCTCGACCTGGACCTGCGGTTGAACCTCGCGCTTCTTGCCCTGCTTCTTCTCTTTGGTTGCCATTATCTGATTCTCGCTTAGTGCACGCGGGGAATCGGTTCCCCTGTCTCGACGCTGATGCGCTCTTTGGTTCTGCTGCGCTTCTCGCCTGTGTCCTCATCGTACCGGGCCTTCGTCCGCGTCGGCGCTCCGGACTTGGGATCCAGGAGCATCACGTTCGACGAGTGAACCGGTGCCGGCGCCTCTCTGATTCCCGACTGCTCGTCGGCCGTCCGCGCCTTGCGGTGCATCTTCACGAGGTTGATCCCCTCGATCAGCACGCGGCCCGTCTTCAGGAAGACGCGAATCACCTTGCCTTCCTTCCCCTTCTCCTCGCCGCGCATCACGCGCACGGTGTCGCCCTTCGACACGTGCACCTTCATCCGCTTCGAGTTCTCGGCGTGCCTCGCGTGCAGCCGCGTCTTCGCGTTCTTGCGCTGCTTCAGTACTCTCACTTTACAGAACCTCTGGAGCGAGGGAGACGATCTTCATGTACTTCTTCTCGCGGAGCTCGCGCGCCACGGGACCGAAGATGCGGGTCGCCCGCGGCTCTCCCTGGTCATTGATGATTACGACTGCGTTCTCGTCGAAGCGGATGTAGGAGCCGTCCTTGCGGCGGGTTTCCTTCGCGGTGCGCACCACCACGGCGCGCGCCACGTCCGACTTCTTCACTGTGCCATTTGGGAGCGCGTTCTTCACGGCGACGATGACTACATCCCCGAGCGTGGCGTAGCGCCGGCGTGTGCCGCCCAGGACACGGATCACGAGCGCCGTCTTGGCGCCCGAATTGTCCGCTACCTTGACCACCGATTCCTGCTGGATCACTGGTCGTCTCCGTTAACGTGCACGTTCGATGATTTCGACCACGCGCCACCGTTTGTCCTTCGACAACGGCCGGGTCTCCATGATGCGGACAGTGTCGCCCGTCTTGGCCTCGTTCTGTTCGTCGTGCGCTTTGAGCTTCTTCGTCCGGCGAACCATCTTGCCGTAAACCGGATGCTCCACTCTGCGCTCGATCGAGACCACAACGGTCTTCTCCATCTTGTCGCTCACGACCTGGCCAACTCGCGTCTTTCGCGAGGTACGCTCGACCGGTCCGCTTTCTTTTCTCGCTAATTCCGCCATTAAGCCCTCTTACTCGTCTTCTTGCGGTTCGTCGCAGTGGCGGCCTTTCGCCCCTGTCTCCCCGTCACACGCCTTGCTGTCACCCGCTTCCCGCTTCCCGCTTCCCGCGTACCGCTTTTCGCCTCGGCTATTCCAATGATCTTTTCACGAAGCACGGTGTTGAGCCGCGCCACATCTCTCCGAATCACACGCAAGCGAAGCGGATCGTCGAGGGTACGCGTGCCGGACGCGAGACGCAGGTTGAACCGCTCTCTCTCCAGCTCGGCGATGCGGGCATTGATGTCCGCCTCGCTCATCTCCCGAATGTCTTTAGCTAGCATCCGTGTGCGCCTCCTCTCGTTGCACGAACTTCGACTTCACTCCAATCTTTGCCGCGGCCAGAGCCATCGCCTTCTTCGCGATATCCAGCGTCACGCCCTCGAGCTCGAACATCACTCTGCCCGGCTTCACCACCGCCACCCATCCTTCCGGTGAGCCCTTGCCCTTACCCATGCGGGTTTCGGCCGGCTTCTTGGTGATCGGTTTGTCCGGGAAAATCCTGATCCAGACCTTGCCGCCGCGCTTGATGTGGCGCGTCAGCGCGACACGGGCCGCTTCGATCTGCCGGTTGGAAACCCAGCCGGGCTCCAACGCCTTGAGACCGTAATGCCCGAACGAGACTTCGCTGCCACGCGTGGCAAGGCCCTTCGTCCGGCCCTTGAATCTCTTTCTGAACTTTACGCGCTTGGGACTGAGCATTTTCTATATCTCCTCAGACGCCAGTCGAATAAGTCTTGCCGCGGCGATCTTCGACGATCTCGCCCTTGAAGATCCAGACCTTGACACCGATGGTGCCGAAGGTGGTCTTCGCGGTCGACGTCGCGTAATCGATGTCGGCGCGCAGCGTGTGAAGGGGCACACGACCTTCGTGGTATCCCTCAACGCGCGCGATCTCGGCGCCGCCCAGGCGGCCGCCGCACTTGATCTTGATTCCACCCGCGCCCATCCGCATCGCGCTCTGAACCGCCCGCTTCATGGCGCGACGGAACGAGATGCGCTGTGCCAGCTGGTTCGCGATGTTGTCGGCGACGAGCTGAGCGTCGAGCTCGGGACGCTTGATCTCTTCGACGTTGATTCCAACTTCCTTGCCGGACAGACGCGAGAGCTCGTCACGGAGCTGATCGACTTCCGCTCCCTTCTTGCCGATGACCACGCCCGGACGACCGGTGTGGATCGTCACGACGACCTTGCCCGGCTTCCGCTCGATGCGGATGTCGGCAATCGCGGCGTGACCGAGGCGCGCCTTCAGGTACTTGCGAAGGAGCTCGTCCTCGCGGAGAAGCGCCGGAAAATCGCGGTTGGCGTACCACTGCGATCTCCAGGTCTTGGAGATGCCGAGGCGAAATCCAATTGGATGTGTTTTCTGACCCATTTACTTTTTACTCCGTGTAGATCCTGAAGCCTTGGCCGTCGAGCCCACGCTCTTGCGTGCGGAGGGTGCAGGCCGGGCCTTTTTCTCTTCGCGCGCGTCGAGGACGATCTCGACGTGACTGGTTCTCTTTCTGATCGGCGTGGCGCGGCCCTGCGCGGCCGGCATGAAGCGGCGCAGCGCTGGTCCCTCGTTCACGATCGCGGTCTTGATGTAGAGCATGTCCACATCGACTGAATCGTTTCCTTCTCTCGACTTGAACTCGGCGTTCGCGACGGCGGAGTTCAGAACCTTGGCGATCTGAACCGCTGCGTGCTTCTTCGAAAACTTGAGCAGCCCCAGCGCTTCGTTCACATCCTTGCCGCGGATCTGATCGATCACCAGGCGCATCTTGTAAGGAGACTGGCGCGTCGTGCGCTGAATCGCGCTCGACACCCCCTTCCTCTCATTCGCGTGGCGCTCTTTGCGGAGCTGGCTTCTCTGGCTCACTTGGCCGGCCCTCTCGCTGGAGCAGAACCCGGCCCGCCGCCAGGGCCGCCCGTCGCCGGGACGCCGCCAGCTTTCTTGTCGGTCGGCTTGGCCGCACCGGTATGCCCTCGGAAGAGACGGGTTGGCGCAAACTCACCGAGCTTGTGGCCGACCATGTTCTCCGTGATGTAAACCGGGATGAACTTGTTGCCGTTGTGCACGGCGAAGGTGTGACCGACGAAGTCGGGGACGATCGTGCTCGACCTCCCCCACGTCTTGATCACCCGCTTCTCGTTCTTCCCGTTCATCGCGTTGACTTTCGTCATCAGCGCGTCTTGGACGTAAGGACCCTTCTTAATGCTTCTTGCCATATCCGATTCCCAGAATTGGTTGCGAGCCTACTGCGTAGCTTTGCCGCGCTTCCGTCCGCGGACGATAAGGCGCTGCGATGGCTTCTTCTTGTTGCGCGTCTTCACGCCTTCCTTGTTGCCCCACTTGTCCACGACGTTCCGTCCACCACGGGTACGACCACCGTGCGGGTGATCGACCGGGTTCATGACTTCACCGCGAACCTTGGGACGCTTGCCCTGCCAGCGGCTCTTTCCCGCCTTACCCGCGGACAGCAGCTCGTGCTCGGCGTTTCCAACGGCGCCGACAGTGCCAAGACACCTGCCATGCACCTGACGCATCTCGGTTGATGCCATGCGGAGCGTTACGTATTCCCCTTCCTTGGCGACGACTTCCAGCGAAGTCCCGGCCGAACGCGCCATCTGGCCACCAGCTCCCGGCTTCAGCTCGACGCAGTGCACGTCGGTGCCGAGCGGAATCTCCATCAGCGGAAGTGCGTTGCCAACGCGGCTGTCGGAGCCCGGTCCGGAAACGATCTTGTCACCGACTGAGAGTCCCTTCGGGTGCAGGATGTAGCGCTTCTCTCCATCCTCGTACTCGACCAGCGCTATGCGCGCCGTGCGATTGGGATCGTACTCGATCTCGCGAACAGTCGCTGTCATGCCGTGCTTGTTGCGCTTGAAGTCGATTATCCGATACATGCGCTTGTGACCACCGCCGATGCGACGCATCGCGATGTGCCCGTGATTGTCGCGGCCGCCCGACTTCTTGAGTGGGGCCATCAGCGACTTTTCGCCCGTCGTCCGCGTGATCTCCGAGAAGTCGGAGACGCTGCGAAAGCGCGAGCTCTTTGTTACAGGCTTGAATTGACGAACGCCCATTTACCTATGCCTCGAAGATGTCGATCGAGTCGCCGTCTTTCAGCGTCACGATTGCTTTTTTCCAGTGTGGACGACGTCCAACGACCTGACCGACGCGACGATCCTTGCCGCGATGGTTCGAGGTCCAGACGCCCGTCACCGTCACGTTGAAGAGCTCCTCGATCGCTTTTCTGATGTGGGTCTTCGTCGCTTCCGGATGAACGCGGAACGTGTACTCACCACGATCCTGATATGCCGCCGAGGTCTGCTCGGTGACGATCGGGGTGATGATGGTGCGAGTCAGTGTTGGCATTGATTACTTCCCTTTCTTTTTGCCGGCGCCTTTCTTCGCCGACGATTTCTTTGCGCTCTTGGCGGCCTTGGGCTTTGCCGATTTGCCGGCAGCCTTTGCCGCCTTGCGGGCAGTCTTGTGCGCGTTGGAGCTCTTCGTCGCGGCCTTGGCAGTCTTTCGCTCGGCCTTCGCGGCACCGCGCGACTTGCTCTCCGACTTTGGACGAGCTGCGCGCTCCTTCTCCTCGACAGCCTCGAGCTTGTAACCGAGCGCGTTGGACTCGACCAGAACCACATCCGACCAGATGATGTGGTACGTCGAGACGTCAGCGTACGGCATCACCTGCACGCGCTGCAGATTGCGCGCGCTCAGGAACACGTTCGGCTTCGCCCCGTCGGTGAGAATGAGAATCTTCCGTCCGGTTACGCCGAGTGCTCCGAGCAGCGAGACAACGGCCTTCGTGCTGGGCGCGTCGTAATTGAAGTTGTCGATTACGATCAGCGCGTTCTCCTGCGCGCGGGCGTTGAAGGCGCTCTTACGGGCAAGGGCGCGGATCTGCCGCGGGACTTCCTGCTTGTACTTGCGGCCGGTTGGGCCGAACACGGTTCCACCGCCCACGAAGTGCGGAGCGCGGCGCGAGCCCTGACGGGCGCGCCCGGTTCCCTTCTGCTTCCAGGGCTTCTGATTTCCACCGGTGACAAGACCGCGCGTCTTCGTGTACGCGAGTCCAAGCCGCTGATTCGCCAGATACGCTTTAACGGCCTGGTGCATCACGGGCATGTTCACCGTGCCGTCGAACAGATCAGCGGGCAGATCGAGGCGCTCGCGCTCCGTTCCACCAGCCGTGTAAGCGGCAGCGTTAAAAGATTGAGTCGTTGATTCAGCCATGATTAACCCTGCTTCTTCACGAGGACGATCCCGTTCTTCGGGCCGGCCACGGAGCCGCGAATGTAGATGAGATTGCGAGCGACATCGATCCGCTCGACGTGCAAGTGCGTCTGCGTGTGGCGCTCGGCGCCGTAGTGACCAGGCATCTTCTTGCCCTTGATGACACGCGATGGATCGGTGCCGGGGCCGATGGAGCCTGGACGACGGTGCTTCGTGTTGCCGTGCGTGTTGGGACCGCCGCCAAAGCCGTAGCGTTTGACGACACCCTGAAAGCCGCGACCCTTCGAGGTGCCGGTCACCTTGACCTGCTCGCCCGGTGCGAAGATCTCAACCGTGACCTTGTCTCCAAGGGCGAATGTCGGAATCGCTTTCTTGTTCTCCTTCAGCTGCGCGTCGTCGAGACGGAAGCTGCGGAGAACTTCGGGCGCGACGGTGACGCCGGCCTTGGCCGCGTGACCGACGACGGCCTTGTGGGCACG
This sequence comes from Gemmatimonadaceae bacterium, assembly GCA_036502385.1. Classification (GTDB taxonomy): domain Bacteria; phylum Gemmatimonadota; class Gemmatimonadetes; order Gemmatimonadales; family Gemmatimonadaceae; genus UBA4720. The sequence goes on along the minus strand of DASXYR010000055.1, from coordinate 867 downwards.
ACGGCCGCGCGGTTTGCGCTCGCCTTTCTTGGACTCGCGGGCGTGACGCTGCTCGCCAAAGCCAAGCTCGACGGAATCGAACCCGACTTTGTCCTTGGTCAGAACCTTGGTCACCGAGTTGGGAGTAGCCTCCACCACGGTGCAAGGGATCTGCTGTCCCTCTTCATTGAAAACCTGGGTCATCCCCAGCTTCCTGCCGATAATCCCGATCATATTCCTCTACTCGACTTTGATTTCGACGTCGACGCCGGCTGGGAGATCGAGCTTGGTCAGCGCGTCCACCGTGGCGGCGCGTGAGTCAAGGATGTCGATCAACCGCTTGTGCGTCTTGAGCTCGAACTGCTCGCGCGACTTCTTGTCGACGTGCGGCGAGCGGAGAACGGTCCAGCGCTTCGTCTTTGTCGGCAGCGGAATCGGACCACTCACTTGCGCGCCCGTCTTCTCGGCCGTGCGGACGATGTCCGCCGAGGCCTGGTCGATGACGGCGTGGTCAAACGCCTTGAGCCGAATTCGAATTCTTCCTGCCATAAAAATTCTCGAATGAGTTCTTGAGTATCTGGATACGGTCAGCAGACAATCCCGCTTCCCGCTTCCCGCTTCCCTACTTGATAATCTTGGTGACTACGCCTGCGCCAACCGTGCGGCCGCCTTCTCTGATCGCGAAGCGGAGACCCTCGTCCATCGCGATCGGCGTGATCAGCTCGATCGTCATCTGTACGTTGTCGCCCGGCATCACCATCTCCATCCCTTCCGGAAGCTCTACACTTCCCGTCACGTCCGTCGTTCTGAAGTAGAACTGCGGCCGGTAACCCTTGAAGAACGGCGTGTGTCTCCCGCCCTCTTCCTTGGTCAGCACGTACACCTCGG
>DASXYR010000054.1:0-3619 GCA_036502385.1 Gemmatimonadaceae bacterium | reverse complement strand
GACGGCACGTATCAGTCGGCGTTTCTGACCACCAAAGACGGCGTAGTACTGCTCGACGCACCGCCGACGATTGGGCACAACATTCAGCGCGCGGTGGACGAGATCGCCGCCGCCAACGGCGTCAGCAGCAAAGTGAAATATCTCATCTACACGCACCATCACGCTGATCACGGTGGCGCGTCGTCGCTGTTTGGGAAAAACGTCGTCCGCATCGGACACGAGGAAACACGAAAGCTCCTGCTACGCGACAACGATGCGGCGAGGCCGGCGCCGGAGGAAGTCTTCCAGGACCACCGCACTCTCAACATCGGCGGCAGTCGTATCGAGCTCGCCTGGAAGGGGACCAATCACTCGCCCGACAACATCTACATCCACCTACCCGATCACGACACGCTGATGCTCGTCGACATCGTGAACTCGGGCTGGGCGCCCGTTTACATCTGCAATCTCACCGAGGACGTAGTCGGGTACATGGCGGCGCCGGAGAAAGCGCTCGCGTACCCATGGAAGCACTTCATCGGCGGACACCTCGGCAGGCTCGGCACGCGCGACGACGTAATTCTGCATCAGACGTACATGTCCGACATCGCCGACAGCGTCAGGAAGACGCTGCCGACGATCGATCCGACTCCGTACTTCCAGAAATACGGCGAGAACGCCTGGGCGGGGGTGAGGGGTTACCTGGACGCATGCACCGACGCTGCAGCGGCGCCAGTGATCAAGAAGTACACCGGCGTGCTCGCTGCGGCCGATGTCTTTACCGCTAGCACGACCTTCTGGGTCATGGAGTCGCTCCGCCTCGACCTCGGCTTCGCGTCGTGGGTGCATCCGTGAGCACTGGAACGAGACGCGATCCGCTCGCCGATCATCTCATCACGCCGGAGAATGCAGCGCTGATCGTGATCGACTATCAGCCGTCGCAGGTGGCGGCAGTTCGATCGATGGACAGCGGGCTTCTGCTGAAGAACGTGGTGTCGACGGTCAAGATCGCGAAGATCTTCGGCCTGCCGATCGTACATTCGACGGTCAACGTCGCGTCCGGCCGACAGAAGCCCACGGTTCCAGAGCTCGCTGCGGTGCTCGAGGGCAACACGCCGATCGATCGGACCAGCCTCAACTCGTGGGAAGACGCCGACTTCCTTGCGGCGGTCCGAAGCACCGGACGACGGAAACTCATCTTCTGCGCTCTGTGGACTGAGATCTGTCTGGCGTTTCCAGCGCTCGACGCTCTCCGCGAAGGCTTCGAGGTGTATCCCGTCGTCGACGCGATTGGAGGCACTTCCCTCGAAGCGCATCGCGCCGGTCTGGAACGCGTCACGCTTGCTGGAGGACAGCCGATTAGCTGGGTGTCGCTGGCGTGCGAGCTTCAACGGGATTGGGCGCGTCTCGAGACCGTCCCACAAGTCATCCAAATAGTGCTCACCGAGCGCCTGCTCAAAGAATGAACAACACATGATGAAAGGGAGAAAGACATGTCCGGCAAGTTGAACGTGCTCGTGACGGGCGCGACAGGTAAGCAGGGCGGACACCTCGTGCGCGAGCTGCTCGCGCGCGGGCACTCGGTTCGCGCACTGACGAGGAAGCCGGAGTCGCCCGCCGCCGCGGCGCTCGCGGAGCGCGGCGTCACGATCGTTCCCGGCAACTTCGACGACGAGGGAAGTCTCGAGCGCGCCGCACGTGGCGTCGACACCGTCTTCGCAATGTCGACGCCGTTTGAGGGCGGTTCAAAGACGGAAGCAATCGAGGGCATCAACATCGTTCGTGCGGCGTCGCGAGTTCGCGTCAAGCATTTCGTCTATTCGTCGGTGGCCGGCGCCGACCGGGCGACAGGCATTCCGCATTTCGATAGCAAGTTCGAGGTCGAGAAGGAGATTCGCAAATCCGGCATACCGTTCACCATCGTCGCGCCTGTCTTCTTCATGGAGAACTTTCTCGCCGAGTGGATGGCGGCCGGCATCGCACAAGGGTCGATCGCGGTAGCAGTGCCCGCGACGCGCCGTCTGCAACAGATCGCGGTCGAGGACATCGCGCAGTTCACCGCCCTCGTCATCGAACGTCGTGAGAGTTTCCTCGGCAAGCGAATCGACATCGCGTCTGACGAGCTGACGCTCGCGACGGCGACCGCGGCAATCAGCGAGGCATCGGGACGGCCCATTAAGTACACAGCGGTTCCGATCGCCGCAGCGCGTCAGCAGAGCGAAGATCTGGCACGCATGTACGAGTGGTTCGACCGCGTTGGATACGACGCGGATGTCGTCGGCCTTCGAGTGCTCTATCCCGAAGTCCACTGGCACCGCTTCAGTGACTGGGCGCGCGAGCAGCGCTGGTCCTGGGCCGAGACACGGGCCGCGGGGCGTAAGGACGACGCAGCCTCAAGAGAGGCAGCGACGGATGCCAGGTGATACGGACGTGCAGGCGGCCTGGCTGACTGTCCATCCTGTCAGTCAGGGCGATTCCATCGCGGCGGCCGCTCTGCGATCCGCCGTTGCAGCATTCAAGGGCAAGCTCGGAGGAGCGGCAGCCCGCGCTCCGTTCGACGACGTCATGGAGCGAGTCGTGGCTCCCACCGACGTGACCTTCGAACCCGGTACCGTCGGCGGGATCTCCGGCTTTTGGGCAAAACCGGCGCGGGCGCAAAAGGGCGCGGCGATCATTCACGCGCATGGCGGCTGGTTCAACTTCGGAAGCGCGCGCGCGTACCGGAATCTTGTTGGGCACATCGCCTCGAGCGCGGGAGCTGATGCTTTCATACCGGACTATAGGCTTGCTCCCGAGAATCTCTTTCCTGCCGCGGTGACGGACGTCGAGGCCTGCTATCGCGGACTGGTTGCCAAGGGAATCAAGAAGATCGCCGTAACTGGCGACTCGGCCGGAGGCAATCTGGCGCTAGTGCTTCTCGCGGGAAGCGGGAAACGGGCGAAAGCCGACAAAGGCGATGTAGTGCCCGTGTGCGGCGTTGCGATTTCGCCGGTGACCGACCTCGCGCTTACGGGTGAGAGCTACGAGACACGAGCCGAAGCGGATCCGTATTTCACCAAGTCCCAGGCTGCGGGGCTAGTCGCCGCTTATCTGGGTCACGCCGACCCCAATGACGCTCTGGCGTCGCCGCTGTACGGTGATTTGAGCGGGTTGCCTCCGATCCGCGTTCACGTTGGAGACGACGAAGTGTTGCTCGACGACTCGCGCCGTTATGTGGAGCGCGCCGCCCAGGCGGGCGTCGACGTCGAGTTGGACGTATGGATGGGAATGCCGCACGGATTCGTCACCGGTATAGGCCAATTCGACGCCGCTCGAGAGTCGCTCGAGGCAATCGGCGCCTTTCTCAAAGGAGCTATGAAATGACTGAGACCACTTATCAAACGACACGCGTTTCTTCTGGTTCCCCAGTGACCGCGGTACTGGGCGCGACGGCCGCGGCTGTTGCGATCTGGATCGTGGCGACTTTGGCCCGCGCTGACCTGACGGTCAGCTTCGGCCCCGGTCAACCGCTACAGAAAGTCACGGTGATCAACGTTGTGGTCGCAGCGCTGGTGGGGTCGCTGGCCGGCTGGGGTTTGCTTGCCCTGCTCCGCCGATTCACGAGCAACGCCCGTGCGATCTGGACCGTCACCGCGATAAT
>DASXYR010000053.1:0-12009 GCA_036502385.1 Gemmatimonadaceae bacterium | reverse complement strand
AATGAGATTTGGAATCTGCGAGAGACCCTCGCGGAGCTGATGCGTCACGATCTCTTCGGTTTCACGAGCTTCGCGCTGGGTGATTGTTTCACCAACACAAAGCATGAACGTCAGGCCGACCTTCGCGGCGGCGAGACACTTCTTCGCGCACTGGGCATCCGTCTCGCCGAACACGTGACGCCGCTCGGAGTGTCCGACGAGAACGATTCGCGCGCCGGCATCCTTCGCCATCACCGCCGAAGTCTCACCCGTGAAAGCGCCTTTCTCCGCCCAATGGATGTTCTGGATTCCCGGAACCACGTCAGGTCGGGCGGCGACTGCGGACGAAACGGTACTAAGCGTCACCGCGGGCGGAAAAATTACGACGGTGCGGTCGGAACGCGGCTGATAGGCCGCGAGAAATGTCTCCATGAAGGCTTTCGCCGCCGTCGGACCGTTGTTCATCTTCCAGTTGGCGGCGAGAACGGGACGCTTCATCACGCGTCGTCCAGAACTTCCACGCCCGGAAGCTTTTTGCCTTCGAGAAATTCGAGTGACGCGCCGCCACCCGTGGACACGTGACTCATTTTCTTGTCGAGGCCCGCCTCTGCGACCGCCGCCGCAGAGTCCCCGCCGCCGACGATTGTCGTTGCTCCCTTCGCGGTCGCACTCGCCATCGCCTCGGCGATGGCGCGAGTGCCGCGGTCGAACGGCGGCGTCTCGAAGACACCCATCGGGCCATTCCAGATAATCGTCTTGGCCGACGCAATCGCCCGCGAGTAGGACGCAATGGTGTCGGGCCCGATGTCGAACATCGCCTGGTCCGCGGGAATTGCGGCGCGCGATACGGCCTTGGCCGCCTTGGGTTGGTCGAGCGACGGTGCAACCATCGCATCGTGCGGCAGCGTGAGTCTCATCCCGGCGCGCTCGAGGAGATCCTTTGCCATCGAAACGCGATCCTCTTCGACCAGCGACTTCCCGATCTCGAGTCCCATCGCCTTGTAAAACGTGCAGGCCATCGCCCCGCCGACGAGGAGTCCGTCCACCTTCGGAAGCAGCTGCTCGATCACGTCGATTTTCCCGGATATCTTGGCGCCCCCAAGAATTGCGATGAAAGGGCGCTTGGGCTCGGCGAGAGCGCCGCCGAGGTAGTCGAGCTCGGTTTGCATCAACAGGCCTGCCACAGCCGGCCGGAGATGTTCGGCAACTCCGACAGTGGACGCGTGAGCCCGGTGCGCCGCGCCGAACGCGTCATTGACGAAACAATCTCCCAGCTCAGCCAGCGCGCGCGAAAGACGCTGATCGTTTTTTTCCTCGCCGCCGAGAAAGCGGGTGTTCTCCAGAAGCAGAATGTCGCCGGGCTTGATCTGCTGGCTCGCCTTGAGCGCTTCGTCCGAATCAGTGGATTCGAGAAAGATGACGTTGCAGCCGGTGAGCTGCGCCAAGCGCCTCGACACCGGCTCGAGCGAGTACTTCGCCTCGGGCTTGCCCTTCGGCCGCCCGAGGTGCGAGAGCACCACCGGCAGTCCGCCGCGCTCGATCAGAAGCTCGATCGTCGGCAGCGCCGCGCGGATCCGGGTGTCGTCGGTGATCTCGGAATTCTCGTCGAGCGGGACGTTGAAGTCGACGCGAAGGAGCACGCGCTTGCCCCTGATCTGCGCATCGGTCAGGTCCCGGACGGTTTTCTTTTTCATCGGTCGCTTCGGCTTAGAGTCTGGACCCCATGAAGCGCAGCATGTCGACGCATCGAGAGGCGTATCCCCACTCGTTGTCGTACCAACCCTGCACCGTCACGAGCGTGCCGTCGATGACATTCGTCGTCTTCGAGTCGAGAATGCACGATGCCGGGTCGCCGATGAAGTCGCTCGACACCAGCTCCTCGTCGCTATAGCGAAGGACGCCAGAGAGGGGGCCCTCGGACGATGCCTTCTTGAAGGCGGCGTTGACCGTCTCCTTCGTCGCACCGGCCTTCTCGACCTCGACGGTAAGAAGCGTGTACGACACATCAGGCGTCGGAACTCGAACGGAGCAACCGTCGATCTTGCCCTTGACCTCGGGTATCACAAGCGACGTCGCTTTCGCCGCTCCCGTCGTCGTCGGGATCATCGAGAGTGCGGCTGCTCTCGCACGCCGGAGATCCTTGTGCGGCAGATCGAGAATCTGCTGATCGTTCGTGTAGCTGTGGATAGTCACCATCGACGCGTGCTTGAAGCCGAAGTTGTCGCGAATCACCTTGACCATCGGGACGAGGCAGTTCGTCGTGCACGACGCGTTGGAAACGATGGTGTGCTTGGCGGAATCGTATTTGTCGCTGTTCACGCCCATGACGATCGTGATGTCCTCGCCCTTCGCCGGCGCGGAGATGAGCACCTTTTTGGCGCCGCCCTCGATATGCTTGCGCGCGCCATCCGCGTCGGTGAACCGCCCGGTCGACTCCAGAACGATGTCGACCCCGAGGTCTTTCCAGGGAAGCGCCGACGGATCCTTGTGCGAGAGGATCTTTATCTCGTCGCCATCGACAACGATCGAATCCTTTCCGATTTCAACGTCGCCCGGATACTTGCCGTGGACGGAGTCGTACTTGAAGAGGTGAGCGAGCGTCTTGGTGTCGGTGAGGTCGTTCACCGCCACGAAATCGAGATCAGCGACTCCCTGCTCCTTTGCCGCGCGCAGAACCTGTCTGCCGATTCGTCCAAATCCGTTGATTCCTATCCGAGTTGCCATTCCTTGAGCTCCATTCGGTTAAAGCCGGTCGCCACTCGCGTGTGCCCGGCCGAAAGTCACGTAACTGATGATTCGCGCTCCAGCTTTGTACAACACCTTCGCGCATTCGTTGAGAGTCGCGCCGGTCGTCACCACATCGTCCACCAGAATGATGTGGGCACCAACCAGCGAACCCACCCCACCGCCGACTTGAAACGAGCCTGCAACGTTGCCCTGTCTCTGTTCGGGTGTCAACCGCGTTTGCGATTCGGTCGCGCGCAAGCGGGCGATCACGCCGTCAAAAACCGGAATTCGCCACTGTCGCGACAATCCGCGCGCAAGCAGCTCGCTTTGATTATAGCCACGCTCTCTTTTTCTCGCTGACGCGAGGGGCACCGGGATAAGCGCCGCACGCTCCTCGACCACGTCCGCTGGCCACGAGAGCCGGGCCATCCGGTCAGCCATCTGATCGGCGACCTTCGCCCAACCCTCGTACTTGAGCGCGTGTACGATCGAGGAGGCCGTCTCGACTGGCATCCAGCAAACGGAGCGCACCGCGCGCACGAAGGGAGGAAGCAGCTCGCACCATCGGCAAGCGCCGGCCGCCAGCGGGTGACCGCAACGCATGCATTGGGGAGAGGGTAGACTCGGCAAACGTGCCCAGCACAGATGGCAAACGATCCCTCGTTCCTGGCGCGAGAGGAGTGCTCCACACGCCACACAAGCTCGCGGGAGAAGAAGGTCCAGCGCAGCTGAAAGGCCGTCCCGAATTGCGAGACTGGTCGGGCGATTCCCTACTGAAGGGAGAGGCGCATTGCTTCCCGGTCCGGCTCTATTCCGAACCAGCGACGGAACGCGAGCGCCCCCTGCTCCAGCAGCATTGGGAGCCCGTCCGCCGCGCGAATCCGTCTCTTTCTCGCCGATCGCACCCATGATGTTCCGCCACGTCTGTAGACGAGATCCAGCACCGCGGCCGACCTCGGGACTATGCCCAGGTCTATTGGATGATCGTCGTCGGCCAGCCCAATCGGAGTTGCGTTGACAATCAAGGTCGCCCCGGCGATCGCCCGTTCCACGCTCGTTTCCATTCGGGCGACATCGGGAAACCGTCGGGCGAGCGCTTCGCCTCTCTCACTATTTCGCGTGACGATCACCACTTCGGCGCCCGGCCACTCCTCCGCGGCGGCGAGAACCGCCGCCGCGGATCCGCCCGCGCCGAGCAATACAACGCGTGATCTGGTGACGTCGTTGCCAACGAGCGCGCGAGCAGCGGCGTCAAATCCCGCGACGTCGGTGTTGTCGCCGTGCAGTTTGCCCGACCTGTACCAGAATGTGTTGACGGCGCCGACCTTTGCCGCGACATCCGTCAACGTATCGCACAGATCATGGACGGCGATCTTGTGGGGAATGGTGACATTTCCGGCCGCGCGAGAGCTCTTTAGCCGCTGCATTGTACCGCGCAGCTGATCGGCGGTCACGTCGAGTGCTTCGTAAACGAGCGGGATGTTCGCGGCTTTGAGGGCAGCGTTCTGGAAGATCGGCGAGAGTGAATGATCCACCGGATGCCCGAGCAGCACGAGCTGACCCGGGTAATCTCCCGATTGTCCCTCCGTTTCAGCCTTTGACGCGATCAAAAAGTTTTTCTAATTCCGTTTCGAGGGCGTCGGCCGTCTGCCTGTACGCATCGAGATCCCCGCCATAGGGATCCATGATGCCCTCGCGGGATGCGCCCGACGCATACTCGTCGATCACGTGCACCTTGCCGCGTCCGCCCATCAGCTTCACCTGCTCGAGATGCCCGGGCGTCATGACGAAGACGAGATCTGCCTCCGAGATTATAGCCGGCGTGATCTTACGGGAGCGGTGGCCGGTGAGGTCGACTCCGCGTTCCATTCCGACGAGGAGCGCTTCGTCCGTCGCAGGAAAGTTGTCCCACGCGTTTGTTCCAGCGCTCGCGATGTGCACGTCGGCAATGCCGCGCCGCTCGGCGATCTTGCGCGCGAACGCCTCAGCGAGCGGGCTCCGGCAGGTGTTGCCGCTGCAGACAAAGAGGAGGTTCACTCAGGCGTCTCCAACGAGATCGGGAACGATCGCGCGCAATTTGGTGGCGCTTATCGCGCCCGGTCGAATGACGCGCGGAAGCCTGCCCGTGCAGTCGACAACCGTCGAAGGCTGCGACTCCTTGAGCGTCCCGCCGTCCAGCACGCGCAGAGTTCCCCGGGCGATCGCGTCAGTCCACTGGGCGACGATTTGATCGGCGGCGGTTGCCGGTGGAATACCGGGCCTGTTCGCGCTCGTAGAAGTGATCGGTTGGCCGTGGGCGAGTATGAGCCGGGCCAGCGATGCGTGCGGCGTCCACCTGACAGCTATTCCTCCCTCGGGGCCACGAAGCGTGTCGGGAACCCGTTTTTCGCCGCCAGGCAACACGAGAGTCAGTGGGCCTGGCCAGAATCGCGCCGCAAACATCGCGGCGTAGCCGGTGAGGTGAAGTCCCATTCGTTCGATCATCTCGCTGGCCGCGATCAACAGGAGGAATGGCTTCCCCTTGGGACGGCCCTTGAGGGAGACGAGCTGCTGCACCGAGCGCTCATCCACCGCGCCGCCGAATCCATAAACTGTCTCCGTCGGATAAGCCAAAACCTTTCCGGCCGCCAGGTGCGCGAGGGTTCCGCTGATGGATGCCTCCACTTCTCCGGGAGACCAAAATGGTACAACCATCGACTGCGAGCTCATTCGCGGAAGATACTCAGCGCCTCCACTAACGCGAAATCATTCTCTTCGGTGATTTTGTGGGCGCGCTCACTTCCACGCACGGCGACGATCGTCAGGCCAATGTGCTCGCACAGGGCGGCATCGTCGGTCGCGAAGCGCTCGGACTCCCGGGCTTCGCGGTAAGCGCGCTCTATCGCCTCGCGCGGGAACGCCTGAGGGGTTTGCGCTCGCCACAATCCGGTCCGGTCCACGGTTATGACGATCTTGCCGCTGGAGTCTACCCTCTTGAGCGTGTCGGTCACTGGAAGAGCGGCCACCGCACCATGGCCCTTGCGCGCTTCGTCAATGACTCGGCCAATGGTTTCACTGGTTGCCAGCGGGCGCGCCGCGTCGTGAATGACGACGATTTCGCATTCGGTCGGGAGATCTTCCAGCCCGTTGGCTACGGATTCACTGCGGTGCCTTCCACCGACCGAGAGCAGCAGACGCTCGGCGTCACTCTGGAAAATCCACGGAGGCGGATCGCCGACGAACTCGCGTGGAAGCACGCATACGACCATTCCGACGTCCGGGCGTGCCTGAAACAGCTGGATGCTGTGGAGCAGCATCGGCTTCCCCGCCACCCAACGAAACTGCTTCAACTCGCTGGACCCGGTGCGCGAACCGCTCCCAGCGGCGACGATGATTACCCCGACATCGCGTTGCATTCAGGCGTGAAAGAGTTGTCGAAAGAGATCGTTGATCGTTCTGACGCCCACTATCTCGATGCCCTTCGCTGGACGTTTTGGAATTCCACGCTCGGACATGTACGCGATCGTCATTCCCATCTTAGCTGCTTCGCCAAGCCTTCGCTCGGCCTGCGAGACGGGTCGGATCTCTCCACCGAGGCCCACCTCCCCGAGGAAGATCGCTGAGCTCGCCACAGGCCGGTCGTAGACGCTCGACGCCAGCGCGCTCGCGACCGCAAGGTCACCAGCGGGCTCCTGCATCCTCACTCCGCCGACGACGTTCAGAAAAACGTCGAGCTGCGCGAAGGACAAGCCCGCCCTCTTGTCGAGCACAGCGAGAAGAAGCGCGAGGCGACGTCCATCGTAGCCCGTGCTCACGCGTTGCGGAGTGCCGTAGCCGGCTTTCGCGGCGAGTCCCTGAATCTCGATGAGCACGGGACGCGATCCTTCGAGCAGCGCCGTCACCGCACTCCCCGACGAATTGTTCAACCGGTCCCCGAGGAAGAGCTCGGAGGGATTCTCGACGGCGATCAGGCCCTCCTCCGTCATCCGGAAGACGCCGATCTCGTCGACGCTCCCGAAACGGTTCTTGGTCGCGCGAAGGATGCGGTGCTCGAGCATCCCCTCGCCCTCGAAGTAGAGCACCGTGTCTACGATGTGCTCGAGCGTCTTCGGGCCGGCGATGCCGCCGCCCTTCGTGACGTGTCCGACGGCGAAGACGGTCGTCTCGGTCTCCTTCGCGAACCGCATCAGTCGCGCTGCGCACTCGCGGACCTGGCCCACATTTCCCGGTGCGCCCTCGAGATCGCTCGTGAAAACGGTCTGAATCGAATCCACGACGATGGCGTCGAGCTGCTGCGAGCCCGCGGTCGCGAGAATAGTCTCGAGGAGCGTTTCATTGAGCAGCGAAACGTTCTCCGCCGAACCGTGCAGACGCTCGGCGCGCAGCTTCACCTGCAGCGCGGATTCCTCGCCGGAGACATAGAGCGTGGAATGTCCGAGCTCCTCGAGCTTGCCCGCCACCTGCAACAGCAGCGTCGATTTCCCGATACCGGGCTCACCGCCCACGAGCACCATCGAGCCCGGAACGATTCCGCCGCCGAGGACGAAGTCGAATTCCTTGATGCCGGTTTTGAGGCGCCGGCCTTCGGAGCTCTTGATGTCGCGCAGCCTCGGTGTCGGGGCGACGCTCCCGCCCTCCGACATGGATTTCTGTCCCGCAACGCGGCGTCCCGATGCCGTGGCGGATCCGCGTGCGGTTGCCATCTCCTCGACGAGCGAATTCCAATCGCCGCAGACGTCGCAGCGCCCCGCCCACTTCGGGTGATCCGCGCCGCAGCTGGTGCAGCGGTAAACCGTTTTTGCTTTGGGACTCACTAGGGCGCTAGACGGGGCGAGAGATTCTCGAAGCGCGTGTAGGTTTTGTTGAAGTACAGATTCACGAAGCCCGTCGGACCGTTTCTCTGCTTGCCGACAATGATCTCGGCGCGGCCCTCGAGAGTGTTGCCGTCCTTGTCTGTGGGGCCGTCGTACATCTCCTGGCGGTAGATGAACATCACGAGATCGGCGTCCTGCTCGATCGCGCCCGACTCACGCAAGTCGGAGAGCTGCGGCCGCTTGTTCTCGCCGGTGCGCTGTTCCGGGGCGCGAGAAAGCTGCGACAAGGCGACAACGGGAATTCGCAGCTCGCGGGCGAGCGCCTTCAGCGAGCGCGAGATGTAGCTGATCTCCTGCTGCCTGCTCTCGGTATTTGTGGGGCCCTGCATCAGCTGCAGGTAGTCGATGACAACCATCCCGATGTTGTTCTCCATCTTCAAGCGGCGCGCCTTGGAGCGCATCTCGAGCAGCGTCATCGCTGGCGTATCATCGATCCAGATCGGCGCGTGGCTGAGGATTCCAGCGGCGCGGCCGAGGCGCACGAACTCCTCGTCGTGAAGCTTCCCTTTGCGCAGGCGCTGGGCATCGACGCGGCCCTCGGAGGTGAGCAGTCGTTGGACGAGCTGCTCCTTGCTCATCTCCAGCGAGAAAAACGCGACCGGGACGTTGTGATCGAGCGCCGCGTTCTGGGCGATGTTGAGTACGAACGCCGTCTTACCCATCGATGGACGCGCCGCCACGATAACGAGGTCTGAAGGCTGGAAACCTGCCGTCATCTCGTCAAGGTCCTTGAACCCGCTCGCCACACCCGTAATCGATCCGCCGCCACGCTGAATCTCTTCGATTCGTTCCATGGTCGGCCAGAGAAGCTCCTTGATCCGCATGAAGCCTTCGGATCCGCGACTCTGATTGACCTCGAAGATCTTGTGCTCGGCCTCATCGAGCAGCTCGGTGGCCGGTGCTGCCGACTCGAACGCTTCGGAGACGATTGCCGTCGAGACTTCGATGAGTCGTCGCCGCAGCGCCTTCTCACGAACAATCTTGGCGTGGTACTCGATGTTGGCCGCGGTCGGTACCGCGTCGACAAGAAATCCGATGTAATCCTTGCCGCCGCTCGATTCGAGGGAGCCGGCGCGCGAGAGCTCCTCTGAGAGAGTGAGCGGGTCTACTACATCACCGCGCTCCGATAGCGCGACCATGGCGCGGAATATCCGCCGGTGGCCCTCACGATAGAACATGGTGTCGTCGAGGAACTCGGTCGCCCGGAGAATGGCGTCGGGGTCCATGAGCATCGCCGACAGAACCGCCTGCTCCGCATCTTCGGAGTAGGGCGGCCGGCGATCCTTGTATGGGTCACGCGCGTGAGGCGCTATCGAGAACTCTACGGGCGAGCTTGACATCTTCCCAAGTGGGGCGTTTCCAGGCCGGGTTGCGGAGCAGCGCGGCGGGGTGATAGGTGACGACGAGCGGCGTTCCGTGATAGCGGTGCACGAGACCACGGAGCTGGCCGAGCGGAGTTTTTGTATTTAAGAGAGTTTGCGCGGCGAAGGTCCCAAACGCAACTATCACTTTTGGCTTGATCAGTTCGAGCTGTCGGATGAGGTAAGGGCTGCACGCTTCCACCTCATCGGGCTGCGGATTCCTGTTTCCGGGGGGTCGATGCTTGAGCACATTGCATATGAACACCTCTTCCCTCGTCATGTCGATCGCCGCAAGAATCTTGGTGAGCAGCTGACCTGCCTGACCGACGAACGGGCGGCCCGTCTCATCTTCCTTTGCCCCAGGTGCTTCGCCAACGCAAACTAGCTTCGCCTTGGGATTCCCCTCGCCGGGAACCGGATTGATCGCGGTTTTGTAAAGTGAGCAGCGGGTGCACTTTGCAACCGTTCTCGCAATGCCGTCCAGCGAATCGAGCTTCTGGATCGCGCTCGGGATCAGCTCGCTTTCATTGGTGCCTACGACCAATCCTTTCTTGAACGCCATGTCGTCGGAGGTCTGCGCAATTGGCTGAGGTGGTTCTTTCGCCGGATCGATGAACTCGTGGCGACCCAGTCGAGGCGGGTCAACATTCACGCCAGCCTCGCGAAGAGAGGCGCGCCAGTCCTGTGGCTCGGATGATGAGCCGTCGCGAATGCTCGGATGTCTCTGGCTCGGATTGGGCGCCTCCCCAGCAGCGCCCAGAAGTCGCATCACGTCTTCGACCTTCAAAGCGTCGAGCACGAGATCCGACTCGCCGAGCTCGCGCCGTTGTTCCAGATAGCGGCGCAAAAGATCCCTAGTGTCCACTCAGCTCCCTTTCGATTCGATCGAGCAGCACTTCGGCGAGATCGGTCTTTGACATAAGCTGAATGTCTTCCTCTCGACCTCTGCGGTCGATGAGCGTGACCCGGTTGGTATCGACGCCAAATCCGGCGCCCGGCTCCGTGGCGTCGTTGAGGACGACGAGATCGAGGCTCTTCGATGTGAGCTTCTCTCTCGCGTTACTGACGCCGTTCGTTGTCTCGAGCGCGAATCCCACGATCACACTCTTCTTCTTTCGCTTGGCCATCGTCGATTTCAGGATGTCCTCGGTTTGCTCGAGATCGATCCGTGGCGCGGACTTTCCCTTCTTGATTTTCTGTTTGGCTCTGGTCGCGGGCCGGAAATCGGCCGGCGCGGCTGCCATCACCAGGACGTCGGCCGACGGAAGCGCCTTCGCCACTGCCTTCGACATTTCCTCGACGGTGGCAGTCGTGACCGTCTTGAGCTCGCCGGGCAGCGGAACGTCGACATGCCCGGCGATGAGCGTCACGTCAGCTCCTCTTCTCCACGCGGCCCGGGCAATCGCGATTCCCATCTTCCCGCTGCTATGATTCGAGAGGAACCTCACCGGATCTATCGCCTCACGCGTGGCGCCAGCGGTGACGACAACCTTTTTCCCGGACAGCGGCGACTCCGATTCGAGCAATCGTCCGATGCGGGTCATGATCTCATCGGGCTCGGGCATCCGGCCGGGCCCGCTTCCCTCCCCGACGGCCAGCGGTCCTGTGGCCGGCTCGAGGATATCGTATCCGAGTGACCGCGCCTGTTCGACATTGCGCTTCGTCTGCGCGTGCGACCACATCCGATCGTTCATCGCCGGGACGAGTAGCACTTTGGATTGCGTCGCGAGGAGGCAGGCAGTGAGGAGATCATCGGCGAGACCGTGTGCCGCGCGTCCGATGAAATCAGCCGTCGCGGGGGCGACGACAAGTATGTTGGCCTCGCGGGCGAGCCGGATGTGATCGAGGGCGTGTCCCGGTCCGAAGATCTCCGAGTGGACCTGGCGCCCCGTGACAGCTTCGAACGTGATGGCGCCCACGAATTCGCGCGCGGAGCGCGTCATCACGACATCTACTTCAGCCCCGGCCTGTGTAAGCAAACGCGCCAGCCACACGGACTTGTAGCTGGCGATGCCCCCGGTTACACCGAGGAGGACGCGGGTGCCGTCGTACGGACGCGCGGAGACTACTCCGTGCGGCGACGCGGGATGACGCGGTACTCGACCTCACCATCGGTGAGCTCTTCGAGCGCGCGAGTCGTCAGCTTCTTCTCGCCAGGCGCCGAGCGATCGCGGGGGAACTCGTTCAGGACCCGTGCATACTTCGCGGCGACCAGAACCCCCAGATACTTGTTCGTCGCGTGCTTGGCGACTTCGTTCGGGATGAATACCTGCATTTACTTCCTCTTTGAATGATGATCTATCGCGCTCTGAATCCCGTCCTCGATGTTTCTGATCAACGGCTCGAGAGCGTCGTTGCGGGAGCGCTTGAGCGCTTCCGCGTCGATTATGCTGGAGATCGCAGCCACCGCCGAGTCGATCCGGTCGTTGACCACCACATACTCGTACAAATCTATCGACTTTAGCTCCTCTTTGGCACTTCTGAATCGCCGAATGAGCGATTTGGCGTCTTCGGTGCCCCTTGCGGTCAGCCTCTCGATGAGGGCATCCGCCGACGGAGGGAGGATGAAAATGAGCACCGACTCGGGGAAAGCCGCCGAAAACTGCTGCGCTCCCTGGACGTCGATATCCATGATGACGTGCCGGCGGGAGGACAACACGCGCGCCACCTCCGCGCGAAGCGTCCCGTACAGATGCCCGTGGACCTCTGCCGATTCGGCGAATTCGCCCGCATCCTGCCCCCGCTTGAACTTCTCGACAGGAAGAAAGTGGTAGTCCCGGCCGTCGAGCTCGCCCTCGCGCGGTGGCCGCGTCGTGCAGGAGACCGAGTAGCCAAGATCCTTACGCAGCGAAAGAAGCTTGTGCGCGATGGTCGTCTTGCCGCCGCCCGAGGGCGACGAAAGAATGACGGGGAACGCCATCACTCGAGGTTCTCTCCCTGCTCGCGGATCCGCTCCAGCTCCTCCTTGATTGCAATCACGTCTTCGAGGATGGGCGCGTCGTTGGCCTTGCTTCCGATCGTGTTCGTTTCGCGAAGCATTTCCTGAAGAAGGAATCCCAGCCGCTTGCCGACCGGATCCGCGGTCTTCG
>DASXYR010000052.1:0-6193 GCA_036502385.1 Gemmatimonadaceae bacterium | reverse complement strand
AGGCGCAGACGGAACTAAAAAGCACTGCAAACTCAGAACTACCTGTTGTGAGTGATAGTTACGGGTTCTGGGTTCCGGGTCTCCGCGTGCAGTTTCACGGAACCGGGCTACTCGTAACCATTACTCACAACAGGTAGTTCTGAGTTTGTAGTTTGCTCCCTCAACCACGGTGGAGTATCGCGAGAATGAACTTTACGTTAGGTTGTTACCTAACATGTCCCCTAGCCGCTCCTTTGCGATCGAGATCGCCGTAACACCCCGGTTCGACGTGTTCTACGCCCTGCACGCCATTTTCCACGGTGGGGCGACTCCGTTAGAAAAATGGAAGGAACGCGCGGTCGCACGGCTGCCACGCGATTTCGAGAGAAGCGCCAGACGCATCGCGCCGGTTCCGCTCTTCTGGCCGCTCCTCGCCGACGCCCTTCAGCGAACTGCTGGTGAGATGATGTTCGACGAGATCGTCGGAGCGCTGCGCGAGATATCGGCGGAGGATCTCAAAGCGAACATCGTGTCGGGAATTTTTCACGATGCCTCGACGGCTCGTGCGCTCGGTACGGGCAGGAAAAATCTCCGCCAGGTCCTGACAGATGAAAAACTTCAGGGTGGCGAGCTGCTCACCCATTTTGGATTGCGTCCGTACGACGCGAATTCGCACGCGACGAAAGCGATGTCCACACTCCTCTCGGATCCGGAAACGTTTCGCGAGCAATTCGTGCAGGTGCTCGATCGCTTCTGGGAAACCGGTTTTGGCACCGACTGGTCCGCGCTCGAGTCCTCGATTCGCGACGAGTCGTTTCGAGTTAGGGATCTGCAGGATGATGGGCAATCGATTGAGGAGCTGAGTCGAGATCTCGCGCTTCCCGTCACCTTCGACGCGAGCGCGCGGGAGATCCGCCCGAAGAGCGGGCCGCCGATCGCCTACGATAAGATTGATCGCTGCTTCGTGATTCCGTCGGGATTCAACACGCGGCGGTGGTGGGCGAAGTACGAGACGACGACCGGGCACTTCAGCATTTATTTCCCCGTGACTCGGGATTCAATCGATCCAAACCGGCTCGCGCGCGAAGTCCGCGCCCCCAGCGTGCGCCGCGCCCAGTCGGCGATCAATGCTGAAACGGTATTCCGGGCGCTCGGCGACACTACCCGTTATGCGATCGCTTCGATTCTCGCGCGCACGCCGACAACCTCTTCGGATCTCGCGCGCAGCATCAAAGTTTCCAAGCCCACTATCACGCATCACGTCCAGGCGTTGCGTGCCGCCGGATTGATCGCCGATACACCAAGGGATGGCTCGACGAAACTTTCCCTGAACCGGGATACCATACGCGGAGTCTCGGAAGCAGCCATGGAGCAGCTCTTTTCTTCCACCGGCAGCCTGTCCCTGGACACGACGCGGAAGCGCCGAAACACATAGTTCGGTTCGAATCCGTACGCTCGGGACCCCTGGAAACCTACGTTTCCCCGAAGAAACCCCGCCTACCGAAGAGCCCAAAAAGAATTTAAAAAAACTTTACAACTTTTTAAACCCTTTGGACGTATGGTGGGTCTAAGAGTTAAAGCCAGGATTTGTCTCCTGCGAACGAAAAGCTACTGGTCGAGCTTGTTAGGACGGGTGGGCCACCAGTAGCCCGGCCCCGTATCCGCAAGGATGCGGGGTTCTTCGTTTTCAGGACCCGGGCATCCGACAATTTCCTACGGCTCCGGATACCCGGTATCCATGATCACGAGCCACCGCCCTCCGTCGCGACGCCACATCGTGACGTATCTGCCGTGATTCAGCTCCCTCCCGACCTCGCCGCTCTTTCGACTCACGACCGAGTATTTACCCGTGGTGGAACCGATCTCGCCTTTATGAAACACGTGCGCGTCGGTCGGCTCCCAGTTCAATGTGGTCGTCGTGTCGGAGATGCCCGGCAGATCGAACGCGCGAATGGCCTCACTGCCTTTCACCATGTTGCCCCGGTAGCGAATACGAATTGCGTCCGGCGCGTAGAACGACATCCAGCCGTCGATGCCGCTCGCGTGGGTCGCAGTGGCGAAGTCGCGATCTGCCTGCATCAGCGAGTCTCCGGTCGCAGGCGAGACATTCATCGCACTGCTGCATGCCGACCCAATCGCCACGAGCGCGGTGAATGGAAAAACGCGGACGTTCATTCTGTCTCCCTGCGAAAATGATCGCGCGACATGTCTGCCACTTTCAGCCCTCGCGCGCGCGCGGTAGGTTTGCGGTTCTCACGAGAATGCAGACGGAGCGCGGATGTCGGAAGTGTTCGGAAAGAAAGTTCTGGACGGCAAGACCGCCGTCGTCACCGGCGGCGGGAGCGGGATCAATCTCGCGATTGCGAGGCGGTTCGCCGAACATGGCGCCAAAGTCGCGCTGATCGGTCGAACGAAAGAGAAACTGGATGCTGCGGCCGGCGAGATTCGCGCGGCGGGAGGAATCGCCACCGGGCATCCGGCCGATGTTCGTGAGTACGATGCACTTGCCGCGGCGATAAAATCCGCCCGCGAGGCGCACGGTGAGATCGACATCGTCGTATGCGGCGCCGCCGGAAATTTCCCCGCGCCTGCGCTCGGCATGTCGGCCAACGCATTCAAATCCGTCGTCGACATCGATCTGCTCGGCACCTTCAACACGTGTCGTGCGGCTTTCGAACACCTGAAGCGCCCCGGATCATCCATCGTGAATATCTCGGCGATGCAGGCGTTCACGCCGATGCCGATGCAGGCGCACGTGTGCGCGGCAAAGGCCGGCGTCGATATGCTCACCAAGTGTCTCGCAATAGAATGGGGGATCGAGGGTGTGCGCGTGAACTCCATCGCACCGGGTGCGGTTGACGACACCGAGGGAATGCGGCGTCTCGCGCCGACGCCGGAGATACGGAAACAATTCACGCGGACGGTTCCACTGCAGCGCTTTGCAACCAAGGACGAGATCGCCGACCTCGCGCTCTTTCTGTGCAGCGACGCGGCAAAGTTCATCACGGGCGCCGTTGTCGTTTGCGATGGCGGTCAATCTCTCGCCGGAATCGGCGTCAACATGATGGCGGCCATGCGTCCGCGCGCGTGAGCGAGATCCGCCGCTTAGCGGTTTTCTGTGGATCCAATCCCGGAACGCGCCCCGATTACGTACAAGCTGCCCGCGCGCTCGGAACGCTGCTGGCGCAAAGGGGCATTGGCGTCGTCTACGGCGGATCGAGCGTCGGTCTGATGGCTGCGCTCGCCGACGCCATGCAGGACGAGCTCGGCGACGTCATCGGAGTGATCCCGCGGATGCTGGTCGAGCGCGAGGTCGCCAACAAATCGCTCACCGATCTGCGAGTCGTCGAGACGATGCACGAGAGAAAGGCGCTAATGGCCGAGCTCGCCGACGGATTCATTGCATTGCCCGGCGGGGTCGGAACACTCGAGGAGTTCTTCGAGACGTGGACGTGGGCGCAGCTCGGAATGCACGCGAAGCCGTGCGGCCTGCTCAATGTCGAAGGATACTACGACGGGATGCTGCAGTTTCTCGATCACGCGGTGGCCGAGCGGTTCGTGCGGGACGTGCACCGCGCGATGGTGATTGTGGAGAGCGACCCGGAGAAGCTTCTTTCGCGCTTCATGTCGTACGAGCCGCCGCGCGTCGTGAAGTGGATCAATGCGGGGACGATCTAGCTCCAGGTCAGCTCGTCGATGGATCGCGGCCAGTCTTCCTTCAGGAGTCGAGACAGTGCGCGGTCGGCCAGCAATTTCCCATCGGTCTGGCAGCGCGCGCAGTAGTTCGTCTCGTTGTCGGCGTAGCGGATTCTTTGCACCGGCGCTCCACACACCGGGCAGGGCTTGCCGTACTTACCGTGGACGGCCATTTCCTCGCGGAACGCGGTCACCTTCACGGGGAAGTCTCCCTTTGCTTCGGCGCGCAGACGGTCGGTCCACTCGATCAGCGTTGTGCGGGTCGCGTCGAAGAGTCGCTGGATCTCGGCCTCGCTCAGGCGTCTGGTGTGCTTTATGGGTGAGATCTTCGCGCGGTGCAGGATCTCGTCGGAGTACGCGTTGCCAATCCCGCTGAACAACCTCGGATCTGTCAGCGATCTCTTGAGCGTGTGATTCTCGCGCATCAGACGCTCGGTGAAATCCGCGAGGCTCGCGTCGAGTACCTCCAGACCACCTCGTGCGAATTGATCCAGCGAGTCCTCGCCGCGTACCAGCCAGAGCGACGCGCGGCGCTTTGAGCCCGCCTCGGTGAAAATGAGAGTGCCGTTCGGGAAATCGAATGCGGCGAGGCCGATCTTGCCGGGGACCTTACCGCCGGCGGGCACCCAGCGAAGGCGGCCGGCGATCATGAGATGGATAACAAGAAAGAGATCGTCCTCCAGCTCGAGTACGATGCGCTTGCCCATGCGTCTTACGCCAACCACGTGCTTCCCCTGCGCCGCGCTGATCGGTGGGTCGACGGAGCGCAGCAAGAAAGGCTTGGGAATCCTGACGCGATCGAGTGTCTGGCCAACGATCCGCGACTCGAGCGCCTCGATGTAGACAGTTATGTCGGGAAGCTCGGGCATTTATCGGTACGCAGAAAATAGACGGGACGAGGGCGGCGAAGCCATATTTTCACACACGCCGCGGATTGGTCTTCAACCACTGGTAAAATGAAATCTACGCCCGTTCTCATCCTTCTTTCTGTCTTCCTCGCCACGCCCTCGGCGGCTCAAACTGATCTCCATCTCATTCCCCAGCCAAGGGAGATGCAGGTGGAAGGATCCGTCTCCGTGCCGGCGATCACTATCGCGCGGCCGGCGAACGCCGAAGATCGATTTGCGGCAACGGACCTGGGAAACGCGCTCAAGGAACGCGGAATTCGCGTCGTCACGGGCGAGACGGGACCAGGCCCGCGCGTGGTGCTGATGCGTGCCGACGCTTCTGTCGCCCAGGGCGTGCTGCGTCGCCATTCGATCACCTTCGATCCTGCCATGCGGGATGAAGGCTACGTCATCACCCCCGACGGCAACCGCATCGTCGTCATCGGCGCGACCTCGGCCGGCGTGTTCTACGGCGCGCAGACGGTGAAGCAGATTGTGAGCGGCGACGGAGACCAGGCCAAGCTCTATCGTGCAACGATTCGCGACTGGCCGGCGATGCGCTATCGTGGATTCCACGACGACATCTCGCGCGGGCCGGTGCCGACGCTCGACTTCCAGAAGAAACAGATCCGCACCCTTGCCGCGTACAAGGTCAACTTCTTTTCGCCGTACTTCGAGCACACCCTCGCCTATGACTCGAACCCGCTGATCGCGCCGCCGGGCGGAGCGATGACCCACGCCGATGTGAAGGAGCTCGTCGCGTACGCCGCCAACTACCACGTCGACATCGTTCCGGAACAGGAAGCCTTCGGCCACCTGCACCACGCGCTCAAGTACGAGATTTACTCTCCGCTTGCAGAAACCCCGCACGGACACGTGCTCGCGCCGGGACAACCGGGCTCGCTTCCGTTCATCAGGCAGATGTTCGCCGAGATCAACTCGCTCTTTCCCAGCCGTTTCGTCCACCTCGGCGCCGATGAAACGTTCGAGCTCGGGCGCGGGCAGACCGCGGACAGGGTGAAAGCGGTAGGACTCGGCGTCGTCTATCTGGATTTTCTGAGGCAAATCGCCGACGCGCTTCGGCCCAGTGGAAAGAAGCTGCTCTTCTGGGGCGACGTCGCGTTGAGCTCACCGGAGCTGGTGAACACCATTCCTAAAGATCTGATCGCCGTCCCGTGGACCTATGGTGTCGATACGTCCTACGTCCGCTTCATCGCGCCATTTCGCAATGTGGGAATGGAGACGTGGGTCGCGCCCGGCGTGAGCAGCTGGAATCGCGTCTATCCGAACAACGCGGTTGCGCTCGTCAACATCCAGCGCTTCGTGCGCGACGGACAGAAGCTCGGCGCCACCGGAATGATCAACACGTCCTGGGACGACGACGGCGAGGCTCTGTTCAATCAGACCTGGTACGGCGATCTGTTCGGGGCGGCCGCCGCGTGGCAGGAAGGGGAGAGCAGCATCGACGCGTTTGCATCGAGCTACGGCCGCGTCTTTCACGGCGACTTGAGCGGGAAGATCGACGAGGCGCAGCGCCGGCTTTCGGCGGCACATGCGCTGCTGAGCAACGCGAAGGTGGGTGATGCGAGCGACTACCTGTTCTGGCTGGATCCGTGGACCGACGAAGGGCG
>DASXYR010000051.1:0-8024 GCA_036502385.1 Gemmatimonadaceae bacterium | reverse complement strand
CGTTCAGCGTCTTGAAGAGGACGTTCGATCCGTAGTAAAGCACGTGTGGATCGACCGTAGAAAAGATTATGGGTGCCGTGCGCAGAAATCTGTACTTGCCGGTGCTCACAGCCTCCGGACTCACGTTCTGAACTTCGCGCGAGCGATGATCGAAGCGTGTGATCTTCCCGCCATAGATGATGTTCGGATCGAGCGGATCTGGGGCGATATATCCGTACTCCTCGGCGCCCACGGGATACCATTCCCGGAAAGTGATCGCCCCATAGTCTCCGCGACTCATCGTCCCCACCGAGCCGCTCTCCTGCTGCCCGCCGTACACCCAGTACGGAACGCGATTGTCGGTGATCACGTGATAGAACTGCGCGGTTGGCTGGTTGTACCACGAGCTCCACGTCTTGCCGCCATTCACAGTGAGCGTCGCGCCCTGGTCAGCCGCGATCAGCATGACGTCCGGATCGTCGGGGTTGATCCAGATGCGATGGTAGTCGTCGCCGCCGGGTGCGCCCTTGATTGCCGTGAAAGTCCTCCCGCCATCATTCGACCGATATGTCGACGTGTTCGCGGAATAGACGACGTCCGCATTCCGCGGATCTGCTTTGACCTCGGCGAAATCCGACGCGCGGCCCCACACGCGCTCCTCGGAGTTGGTGCGCCGCCACGTCTCTCCCGCATCGTCCGAGCGGTAGATACCGCCAAGGGTCGTTGCATCGACCGTAGCGTACATCCGCCGCGGGTCGCTCGGCGCAATCGTAAATCCGATTCGCCCAAGGCCGTCCGCGGCAGCTGGTAGTCCTGCCGTGAGCTGGCGCCAGGTCGTACCGCCGTCAACGGATTTGAAGAGTCCGCTAAGGGGTCCGTTCCAAACCGCATTCTCCCACGGCCCCTGCCGGCCGGCCCAGAGCGCGGCGTACACGGTTTGAGAATTCGTGGGATCGAACGTCACCTGGATGGCGCCGGTGTTGTCATCCTTGTAGAGGACGCGCTCGAACGTCTCGCCGCCGTTTGTCGAGCGATACACGCCCCGCTCGGGATTCGGCCCGTAAGGGTGCCCGAGAACGGCGACGAAGATTCGATTGTCGTCGCGTGGATCCACGATGACGTTTGGAATCTGTTGCCCATCGCGAAGACCGAGGTGACGCCAGGTCTTGCCTGCGTCGGTCGATTTGTAGATGCCATCGCCGCTCGAGAGATCAGGTCGCTGAACTCCTTCGCCGCTCCCGACGTAAATGACGTTTGGATTGGACGGCGCGACGGCAACATCACCAATCGAGCCCGTGCCCTCCGCGTCGAAGATCGGCGTCCAAACGCGCCCAGCGTCGGTTGTCTTCCACACCCCGCCGTTGTTGACACCGACGTAAAAGACGTTCGGCTGGCCGCGGACTCCCGTCGCTCCGATCGTCCGGCCTCCGCGAAACGGGCCGATCATCCGCCATTCGAGACTCGAGTAAAGCGACGGGTCGACGGTTTGCGCGGACGCTCGAATGGAAACGGCGCCGAGAAGTAGGAAGGGTGCGAGGCGGGCAGGACGAAGGCTGGGCATCATCGCGTTGCGGATGAGTTGGGCGTACCGATGGATCAACGCGAGGAAAATGCAGAAATCACAAGAGTAGAGCCAGCCGAATGGCTGACCTTCCATCCACTAGGAATTGCTCAGCCGAAGCGGCTTTTTGTTCCATTTTCCCCTGCTTTCGGCGGCGGAAAAAGTGGAACGACATTTGTATTACTAACACCCAAATCAAGCCAAAAACACGAAACCAAAGCAGATGCCAAATTCACATAAAATCCTCGCAGCACTCATCTTAGTCGGGGCGGCGACCCTGGCTGGACCAGCAGTCGCCCAGATAGAACTCCCACGTACCGCGCCCACCGCCGGGCGTGAGGCCGTGGCGGCGGAGACCGAGCTGGCCGTCGCTCCCCTGACGCTCACCGCCGACCTCAGCGCCCGAATGCTGACCGTCAAGCACGGCGACACGACGCTCAAGACCTACCAGGTAGCGGTCGGGCAGGAACGTTACCCGACGCCTCCGGGCAGTTATTCGATTAGAAAGATTGTCTGGAATCCAAGCTGGCGGCCGCCGCCGGATGCGGCGTGGGCCAAGGGTAAATCGGCGAAGGGACCGGGCGAACCAGGGAATCCGATGAAGGTCGTGAAGATTTTCTTCAAGGAGCCCGACTACTACATCCACGGGACCGGCGACGTCGAGAGCCTGGGCTCGGCGGCCTCGCACGGCTGCCTCAGGATGGATCCGGATGACGTGGCTGACCTCGCCAAACTCGTCATGGAGCATGGCGGACAACCGCACGATGAGAATTGGTTCTGGCGGATCATCCATTCCCGTCGCGAGGAGAAAGTGGTATACCTCGACAATCCCGTATCGTTGACGGTTTCGGACTGAGACTTCTCCAGATCTGAAGTGCGCGGGCAGCAGCGACTTTGGTCGTTGTCGCTGCCTGCCAACCTCCGGCGATTGCAGCCGCGCAGCTGGAATCAGGACCCCACGCCGTCGGATGCGCGCGCATGCCGGCAGGGTGCGGGGATTCGACGCGCCTGATTGCGGTGACGTTCCTTGGAGTCGCTGGATTCTCGATCGAACACCGTGGCCATGTGCTGCTGACGGGCCCTTCTTTCTCCAATCCGTCGCTGTCAAAGGTGACCCCTCGAGTGAGCCGGCTCCTTCGCAGCTATCCGCGCATCGCCGCCGACACGCTCGCCATCGACAGCCTGCTTCCGCCATTTGCGGATAGCGCGACGGCGATCCTGGTCGGGCACGGACATTACGACCACCTGATGGATGTGCCTTACGTCGCGACCAGGCGCGCGACTTCCGCCAGGATTTATGGCGGGCCGACGATCCGTCACATGCTGATGGGCGACTCGACCCTGCGGTCCGGCAACGGCGCACGGGTGGTTGCCATTCCCACCGCCGACGCGGGCACCCGCGAACGCCCCGGACGCTGGTACTATTCGGACGACAGTGCATTTCGGTTCATGGCACTCATGTCGAGCCATGCGCCGACATTTCGCGCCTGGAAGGCGACGTACCTCTTTTCTTCCGGAACTCTCGACGTCGATCTCGACAGCCTCCCCCACACCGCGGCTGAATGGCGGCTGGGAGAGCCATATGCGTACATCATCGACGTCCTATCGACGGCGACGCGGGCTACGGTTTTCCGGATCTATTTCCAGGACGCGCCGAGCGAGCCACCACTCGGCTTCCCATCTGATGATCTTTTGGCTGAGCGCCGAGTGGATCTGGCGATTCTCTGTGCGGCCACCTCTTCCAACGTCTCCAATACGCCGGACAGCCTGCTCACAGTGCTCAAACCCTCTCAGGTGATCGTCGGGCACTGGGAAGATTTTTTTCGACAGCAAACGCGTCCGATTCTGGTAAGTCCCGGCACGAATCTGCTCGCGTTCATCATGAGCCTCAACAACTCGCTGCGCGGAACGAGGTGGGTGATGCCACTGCCTCAGACGACGTTTCGATTCCGCGAAGTGGATCGCGAATAGAGAACCCCAGCGAGCGCACCCGCTCCGAGCTTCAGAAGGGAAGCAAGCAGATATCCATCGGGCAGCCCCTTGTGTCCGGCAAGCGATCCGCCGACCGAGAATGCGATCGCTGCGACTGCCACCACCAACCCGTGTTCGACAAAGTGGCGTGTGAGCCGGGGCATCAGCAGACGCGCCAAAAGAAAGGTGAACAGCGTTCCGCCGACAGTCCCTATGGTCTTGCCGGTAAGCATTCCGAACGCGGCGTAATCGGCGTCGGACAGCCCGCGCGCGAACAGGAAGCGATACGCCATCACGATCGCGATGATCGTGAGCACCGTCAGGACCTCGGCGAGCAAGCCGTACCCTACCGCGCGGGGCCAGCGATCGCCCCGCGCGGGAACACCAGCGTCAGTCAATTGCTATTTCACCGAGAACGGAACGCTGAATTCACGATTGTCCCATGCCATGCGAATCAATCCACCCGAGCCCTGCGGCACCACACCGATCACGAATTGCTCCACCGGTTGCGCCAGCTGCGCCGATTTGAGATTGATGTGCGCGAAGTCCTTGTCCGCGTGGTAATCGGTTCCCCACTGTCCCGTCTCGCTATTGATAATGAGTTGCCCGCCGGTGGGCGTCGGTGTTGTCCAAAGAGTGTACTTCCCCGCCGGCACAGTGGTGCCGCCGATGACGAGGTCCTTGTCGGTCGTGAATTCCGTGGCCGCGTTTGCGCCGGTGCGCCAAACCTGATTCCACGGCACGATGTTGCCGAAGATCACCCGCCCACGCTTGGCCGGCCGACTGTAGGCGACCGCGATGTTCGCGCCGCCGACGTTTGCCCTCACCGTATCGGGCGGCGACATCTGCCCGATCGCGCCGCCGTGCGCCGCCTCGTACGCGGCCCACTGTGACACGACGTTGTCGAACGCGAGATTCGGCACGCGCTCGGCGCGCACCTTTACCGTCGTTGCTGACGCGTCGATTCCATTGATGTGCCCGCCTGGGTCAACCTTTGCGACTTCGATCCAGTTGGGAAAGAATGTGCTCGCGAACGCAACCGAATCCGCGCCGCGACGCCGCAGAATAATCGCGGGTACAGGCCCAGGGCCCATGCCGACCAGCGCATAGGCGACGCTGTCACGACCGAGCCGTGCGCTCGCCAAAGCCTGCTCGTAGATGCCGTATGACGGCGGCTCCGTGCCGAGCGTGGGAACGACGCGCCCGTGATAGATCTTCCGGCCGCTCAAGGTGGTGTCGGCCTTCCCGCCGCGCTCCACCTGAATCACCGCGACCGAATCGGCAAAGGTGCTCACCGCGTGCAGCAAGGGCGGCGTGTTGGCGTCTGTTCCTGGACGCGTCACAAGCGTTGTCAGATTCTTTATCTCGCCGTTCGGACCGAGATCGGCGACGTAGTGGAACGTCCTGACTCGCGGATATCTGAGAACGACGTCGCCTTCCAGCTTATCACTCGTTCGCGTGTAGCGCTCGATGCCGACGGTATCGACGCCGAGTCGCGTGACGAGATAGGCTGTGGCGGGCGCCTGCGCGCCGACCGATGTCGAGGCGAAAAACAGGAGCGCGGTTGCGAGCTTCGTGGACATTGGGTAACCCTGCCGAAAAGCGTGAGTGCAAATCGAAGAGCGTTAGATAGTGTATCGCAGCGCATGTCTTTGCAACGAGCGAGTCACCGTGCAGAAAACAAAGAGGGGGTCGCTTTCGCGACCCCCTCTTTTTCAGGATTTCATCAATCCTAGTACATGCCGCCCATGCCGCCCGGAGCACCACCGCCCGGAGCGCCGGCACCAGCCGGCTCTTTCTTCTCGACGATGATTGCTTCGGTCGTGAGAAGCAGCGAAGCGATCGACGCCGCGTTCTGAAGAGCGGTGCGAGTGACTTTCGTTGGGTCGATGACACCGGCCGCAACCAGATCTTCGTACTCGTCCGTCAGAGCGTTGTAGCCGTAATTGTTGTCCTTCGCCTGGCGGATCTTCTCCACCACAATGGAGCCTTCACCACCGGCGTTCTGCACGATCATGCGCATCGGCTCTTCGACGGCGCGACGGATGATGTCGACACCAATCTGCTCGTCGGCCTCGGCCAGCTTGAGACCCTTGAGCGCCTTTTGTGCGCGAATGAGAGCAACACCACCGCCCGGGACGATTCCCTCTTCCACGGCGGCGCGGGTTGCATGCAGCGCGTCTTCGACGCGCGCCTTCTTCTCCTTCATCTCGCTCTCGGTCGCCGCACCGACGTTGATCACCGCGACACCGCCGGCGAGCTTGGCCAGACGCTCCTGGAGCTTCTCACGGTCGTAATCGGAGGTGGTCTTCTCGATCGCCGCTTTGATCTCCTTGATGCGACCCTTGATCTTCTCCTCGTCACCCTGACCGTCGATGAGCGTGGTCGTCTCCTTGTCGACGACGATGCGCTTGGCGCGGCCAAGGTCCGTAACGACTGCGTTCTCGAGCTTGAATCCGACTTCCTCGGAGATCACCTGGCCGCCGGTGAGGTACGCGATGTCCTCGAGCATGTCCTTGCGGCGATCGCCGAATCCGGGCGCCTTGACCGCGGCGACGCGGAGCGTTCCACGAAGCTTGTTGACGACGAGCGTCGCCAGGGCCTCGCCTTCGATGTCCTCGGCGATGATGAGCAACGGCTTGCCCATCTGCGCGACCTTCTCGAGGATTGGAAGGAGATCCTTCATAGACGAGATCTTCTTGTCATGAATGAGGATCAGCGCGTCTTCGAGCGCCGCTTCCATCTTCTCGGGATCGGTGACGAAGTACGGCGAGAGGTATCCGCGATCGAACTGCATGCCTTCCACGGTCTCCAGCGTCGTCTCGAGGCCCTTTGCCTCTTCAACGGTGATGACGCCGTCCTTGCCGACCTTCTCCATCGCCTCGGCGATCAGATCGCCGATTTCCTTGTCGTTGTTGGCCGAGATCGATCCAACCTGGGCGATCTCTTTCTTGCCCTTGGTCGGGACGCTCATCTTCTTGAGCTCCTCGACGACCGCGTTGACGGCCGCATCGATGCCGCGCTTGAGCGCCATCGGGTTCACACCAGCGGTCACGTTCTTGAGGCCTTCACGGAAGATCGCCTGCGCGAGCACGGTCGCGGTGGTGGTGCCGTCTCCGGCGAGGTCGCTCGTCTTGGTCGCGACTTCCTTCACCATCTGCGCGCCCATGTTCTCCAGCGGATCCGAAAGCTCGATCTCCTTGGCGACGGTGACGCCGTCCTTGGTGACGGTCGGAGCACCGAATTTCTTGTCGATGACGACATTCCGGCCCTTCGGGCCAAGTGTGACCTTGACCGCTTCAGCGAGCTGGTCGACGCCGCGCTTGAGAGCCGCGCGCGCATCGGTATTAAAGTGTAGTTCCTTGGCTGCCATATGATCGCTCTTAGGTTTCTGGTTAGGCGACGACCGCGAGCACATCCGACTCGCGGAGAATCAGATATGTCTCGGCGTCGATAGTCACTTCGGTGCCGCTGTACTTTCCGTAAAGAACCTTGTCGCCGACCTTGAGCTCCATCGGAACGCGCACGTTCTTCTCATAGCGGCCGGGGCCAACGGCGATGATCTCGCCCTGTTGCGGCTTTTCCTTCGCGGTGTCGGGAATGAACAGCCCGCCGCGCATCTGCTCGGTGTCCTCGCTCGCCTTGATCATGACGCGATCGGAAAGTGGAGCGACTTTGGTGCTGGATTGTGTTTTTGTAGCCATAGTTAGCTGCCCTGCTGAAAAAGTGGCTGGGTGGTGGGAATGAGGCTGTTAGCACTCAACAGCTGTGAGTGCTAACCCGATCAACATAACCAATTTTTGGGGTGCCAGTCAACCCGCCAAATGGGGGTTCGCTGGATTTGACCGCCTCTTTCAGCCGGTCAGCAGCTCGTAAGCCAGGCGGATGCCCTTGAGCGTCAAAAATGGATCTACCAGCTCAAGCTCTTTTGAATGGGGCTGGATCGACTCGGCCATCCCCCCGGTTGCAAGAACGAGTGGGGTGTTCTTGTTCGGCCACTCCTTCTTGATGCGGCGCACAATCCCATCGATCGAATCAACGGCTCCGTAAAGGACACCCGCCCGGATGCACTCGTCGGTTCGGCGGGCAATTACCCGCTTCGGCGGGACGATGTCCGTGGCAGGAAGCTGCGCGGTCCGGCGGAAAAGGGTGTCTGCCGAGATCATCACGCCCGGCTGGATGACGCCGCCGAGGAACGTCCCGTCGGCGGTGATGCAGTCGTAGGTTGTCGCGGTCCCGAGATCGACGACGATCGCATCGCGCTTATGGATGCGGCTCGCGGCTAGCGTGTTGGCGATCCGGTCGGCACCCACCGTAAAAGGCTCTTCGACGTCCAGCTTGACCGGCAGCTTGGCCCGCGCGTCGATCATCAGCGGCTTCTTTCCGAAGCACATCTCGCAAGCCTCGGCAAGCATCGGCGTGATGGCGGGGACGACGGAGCAGATGGCGGACCCCATTGTCCCATCGTCGGATGCAATCGTCTCGCCGGTTATCGATCGAATCAGAATTGCGA
>DASXYR010000050.1:0-5745 GCA_036502385.1 Gemmatimonadaceae bacterium | reverse complement strand
CGCGCGAACAGCCCAGGGCGTTACACAAAGAATCCTGAAGCGCGCTGCTTGGCAAGCTGAACCGGAGTTATTGGCACACGGTTCAGCTCGAGCGCTTCCTTACGCCGCAGTGGGCGATCCGAACCAGGTAATCAGCGCGTCCACGAGTCCCAGCTGCGTCCCTTCTCCCACCCAAGCCGCGTATCCGTCAGGCCGAATCAACACCGCGGTGGGAGCGGTGACCGTCCTGATCGCCGGAAGCTCCCACGTGCCTTCGTACTTGGCGTCGATCAACTGAACCCGATCGCCCCACGGAGTGATGTCGATGCCGCCGGGCTCACCGAAGTTGAGTAGCACCGGCCGCGCATCGTGCAGCAGCGAGAAAACTCGCAGCGGACCGTTTGCGGTAACGATGTCGAGATCGGGCATGCGGCGGCCGAGCAGCGGGTGGCCCTCGCCGAGATCGTAGTGAATGCCCAGACCGGACATCATCGCGGCAAATCGTTTGCGCGGCTCGTCCATGCTCAGCAGCTCCGACACGGTGTCGCGCAGCGCCTCCGTGCGATCGTCGACGCGCATGAGCGCGACTTGCGCCATCGTGTTGCGCAGCACGCGTGCACCGATCGGATGCCGCTCGGCATGGTACGTATCGAGAAGGCTTTCCGGTGATGTGCGCTTGACCACCTGCGCCAGCTTCCATCCAAGATTCACCGCGTCCTGCACACCGGTGTTGAGACCCTGACCGCCGACGGGGGAATGCACGTGCGCCGCGTCGCCGGCGAGCAGGATGCGTTCTTTGCGATAGGTCGCCGCCTGGCGGGTCATGTCGGTGAAGCGGGAGATGAACGTCGGACTGTGGATTCCGTAGTCGGTCCCATAAACGGCGATGAGGCCCTCGCTGAGATCTCGCATCGTGGGTTCGCTCGTTCCGATTTCCGATTCGGTCAACATCACCCCGACCGTTCCCCCCTTTGCGTAGACCACCTGGCCGTCCTTGATCTCGTATTCCACCTTGCCGATGGCGTACGTGCCGGTGGAAGTGCGGCGGATGCCTGTCTCCGGCTCCTCCGTCATCTCGACTTGGGCGAGCAGCGAGCTCGTCGTCGCATCCCAACCGGGGAATTCGATGCCGGCTACTTTGCGGACCAGGCTGCGTCCCCCGTCGCAACCAACGAGATACTGCGCGCGCAGCGACTGGCCGTCGGACACCGCGA
The DNA here is from genome assembly GCA_036502385.1 of Gemmatimonadaceae bacterium. Classification (GTDB taxonomy): domain Bacteria; phylum Gemmatimonadota; class Gemmatimonadetes; order Gemmatimonadales; family Gemmatimonadaceae; genus UBA4720. Next base: position 4,552 of record DASXYR010000050.1, on the reverse strand, counting down.
TGTCGACGCCGGTGTCGTCCTGCGTAAAGCCGGTCACATCGCGTCCACGATAGAAGGTCACCGGCAGCTCGCCGACCCAGCCGGCGAGTATGCGCTCGATGTGTTTCTGCCAGAGGGCCAGCCCATAGGGATGTCGCGTAGGAAAGTCGCTGATGTCCAAATGCGCCGGGGCGAAGGCCGTGACCTGCGCCTTTTGTCCCTCGGCGAGAAATCGATCGACGATTCCGCGTTGATCGAGAACCTCGAGGGTGCGCGAGCCCAGACCGCCTGCACGCGAACCGGGGAGATCCTGGCTTGCGCGCCGCTCGACGATCGCGACGTCGACGCCCGCCAACGCCAGCTCGCCCGCCAACATCAGCCCGGTCGGACCGCCTCCTACTATCACGACCGCATGTTCGGTCATCGCGGTTCCTGGTTCAGAATGAGGGCGAAGTTTGAGCTCGCGTGGGGGCCTTGCCGCAAGCCGGGAGGTCCGTGATAATGTCCGTTAGACGCAATATCTGTAGTCCCCAGTCCTACAGCGACCTCCAGATAACGGCTCTTTCGCGCCCGGCCAAGAGTTGTACTTTGGCCTCACCAAACAATTCATGGCCTTTGGCCAGGAGGGCTGCTCATGTCTGATCTCATGGCGACCAAAACGGCGCGCCGGGGCTTCCTCGGACGGATCGCCGCGGCGGCAGCAGTTGTAGGCCTGGCCGGCGTCCCATCGCCCGCAGGCGCCGAAAACTCACGGAGAGAGCTTTCGGCCGACGCTGCGCTCGAAGCATGGTTCGGGAAGATCCAGGGAAAGCACCGCATCATCTTCGATGCGCCAGAGCCAAATGACGGCCTGGTGGCCATTTGGCCGCGAGTCTACTTGAACACGATGGCGGCGACTTATCCCGGGACGGCGACGGCCGTTGTCATCTTGCGACACGGGGCAATTCCGCTCGCGATGGGTGACGCTGTCTGGGCCAAGTACTCGATGGGCGACATGTTCAAGATCAAGGACGGGGAAGCGCCGGCCGCAAGGAATCCGTACGCTACGATAACGGGGCTTCCAATTCCGGGGCTGGGCATCGCTGAATTGATAAAGTCGGGAGTACTCGTTGGGGCGTGCGACGTCGCACTCACCATTTACAGCAGCGGCGCAGCCCAGAAGATGGGCCTCGATCCCGCAGTGGTGAAGAAGGAATGGATCGCCGGCCTCCTGCCTGGGGTTCAGGTCGTGCCGTCGGGTGTGCTCGGGGTTGCTCACGCACAGGAGCTTGGGTGCGTGTACTGCTTCGCTGGCTGAGTAAAAGGGGGACCAGGTGCTCGTAACCTGGTCCCCCGCTAGCAGATATTGAACCCGCATCGCTCCAGCGAACGTTTCGGTTGACACACCGGGACGTGGTTCTCGTGATTGGCGCCACCGCTCGACCTGGCGCCTCGTGGGTCCCGGCCCTAGCGGAATCGATTTCTGAACGATCATGTTGGACGCATGACCGTGGCATCCCGAAGAAAGCTTTCAATGGAACGCCTGGAACTCTCACTCAACGAAGCAGCGACGCACGTGCTCGAGGAGTGCAGGACGGTGGTGCCGGGCATGCAGGCACTCTTCGGATTTCAACTCATTGCCGTCTTCAGCGCGACATTCGAGCAGCAACTGTCGCCTGCCGAACGAGTCATGCACCTCGCGGCAATCGTGCTCGTCACTATCGCAATCGTTCTCGTCATGGCGCCGGCCGCCCTTCACCGGCAGACGGAGCAGATGGCAATCTCACAGCGATTCATCGACATCTCATCTCGTCTACTCATGGCGAGCATGGCGCCATTGGCGGCTGGGATCTGCCTCGACGTGTATGTCATTGCCCGGATCATCACACGGTCGGGTGGCGTGGCTGGTGTAGTTGCGGTATTTCTGTTCGGCATTTTCCTCGTGTTCTGGGTGCTGATGCCGCGAGCGGTTCGCCGTCGTGACGCCGATGCGGACACTGCGTCGAAGCCCACGCATTGATGCGCCCGAATAATGACGGCTGACACGTCCCATTTCCGGTGGTCCGATGCGTGGTTGCTCCTCGCAATCGGCTACTCAAACGAAAGAGGAGAATCTTCACTCGCGCGTGTTATCGGCGTTGCGGATGCTATCCAACACGCAGTGTTGACGTGGGAGGAGGTTGACGGCGGCTTGTTCCGGCTTGGAAAGGCGGATTATGTGACGGTGCGGGATGGAAAAGTAGGTCTCACCCAACAAGGCCGGACGATCTTCGAAGGTCTACAAAAGAAAACAGTGCTCGACAGGCAAGACGAGGTCGCTTTAGCTATCGGTGCCCCGTCCTGGACCGCGCACGATCCCGCTGGCGCACGCGATCCCGATCAACCACAGATTATTGGTCGGGAAGAATTCGAGGCGGCAGTGAGCCAGTACACGAAACGTCCAGCTCGAACCCTCGACGGTGACTGACCTTCTGTCGGATGGACTCGCTGACCTTCGTCGTCAGTTCATCGAGCACCGTGTTTCGCCCAATGAGAAGTGGTGGGGATCCGACACTCTTCAGGTCTATGATCCGGACGGGAACGAATTGCTCTTTCCTTTGGCGGAGTGAGCAAGTGCTGCCCAGCGCTTGTTGGCGTATTGATTGGTGCGGGCATTGGTCTGTGCAACTGATCCCGAGTCGTGCCAGCGATGATAAGAAATCGACATCCTAGGCATACCCCTCATCGGAGGTTCTTCATATGCCCAAATCCAATCGCGGCGGCTGGAAGATGTGTAGTCGCGGCCACAAGTACCGCGGCGCCGGTCCTTGTCCGATTTGCTATCCAGGCGCCCTTAGGAAGCGCGCGAAGAACCGTTCGTCTCGGCCTCGTGCTCCACGCCAGTAGGCGCAAGACGGGAGTCTTATTTGGCTCGGAGCCCAAGCCTGGCGCGGCCAGGCTAAGACTGATCATTCTCCTGGCAGCATGCGCTGCCGCGGGTTGTTCGGCATCGACGAGCTCGCGTGCACCCCAGAACGCCGAGCCATGTGCCGCACCACCCGATTCGGTGCGGCGCGTGCACGCGGACGTCGACTTGACGGGGACTTGGGCCACCGGCAGCACGGGAGAGCCGGCTGCGAGGCGAGTGGCGATTGCCGTGGAGTGCAACTACACACCTTCCCTTTGGGTTCTCCAGCAGAACGGCGACACGGTGCGTCTGTGGGTGATCGCCGAGAGTCGCTCTCAGGGCGTCCGCAGCAAGCAAATCGTCTCGAATATTCCGGCCGCGCGAGGCTTTGTTTCCGGCGTCGATCTCACGATGGGCGCGGTGGGGACGCGTTACGCCTTGCGATACGACTCTACAAGTGGGCACCTTCGCGGGACACTGAACGACGCGCCGTTCTGGGCAGTGCGGCAGCAGATCGTGAGGCCGGCACAGTGCATCGCAGTCCCGTAGATTCGAGTGCTCGATCACCTAGCACGTAGACTGGAAGTGAAATCGATATCCGTGACTCGCTTTCGAGACTGAATGCCGCCGCAACGACCGAGCGCGCGACGACTGGGGGTGGTGCTGATGGTCAGCGTGCTCGCGACGCTGTCTTTGCCGCTGGTCCTCCCTGTTCCGAAAAGGGAGGAGGCGCTAACGCTTTGCTATCCGGTTGTCGGACCCGTCCAGCGCTTCAACCGCCATCTGTCGGACTCGGAACTCGCACGTACGCGCGCGCACGAAGCCGCGCATGCGATTCAATGCCGCCGCGATGGCGCGATCTGGCACTTCGTCCGGCGTGTCCTTCCCGGCCAGCGACTCGCCGCCGAAGCCGAAGCCTACTGCGCTGAGGCAAACTACGGGGTCTCGGAAGGAGGACAAGCGCGGCTGGAATTCGCGCGGATACAGGACGAACTTCGTGAGATGCCGTGGTTCCGTCGCTTCTCGAGTAACGAGCTCAACGATTCACTTGCATCTCGATGTCCCACAATTGCGGTCGCTGCAGCGCGCGAAGAGGCCGATTGGCAAGCGCGTCGTCACACTCACCTACCTCGCTGACACCATGACGCCCCGGAAGCCATCTGCTGTACCCGCATTCGTGATCGCTGGGATTTCTCTCGTGCTTGCCGTCGTCAGGGGGGTTGAGTGGCTTGGCAAGCCCTTTCGATTGGTGAACCTCGTGTCGATCATCGGTTTGAGCATGTTCGCGGGCGTATTCTGGATGCAGGCGGTGTCGCGCGCGCGAGAGAACCGCAAAAACAAGATTGATTCAACTCCCGACGCGTTGTAGCCGGACCCAAATTCTCGTCGAATGCTCTGGCTTGCCGCGATTCTGATTGGTGGGGGAGCGTTCTCGGCCATTACGGTTCGGGCGCTTCGCCGGTTTGGCACAAATAGGTGGCCGACCGCAGCTGGAATAGGAGCTGTGCTGCTGACCGCCGCTGGGGGTGTCATTGTTCTTTGGACTTCGCCGAGCCTTGGCAACGGTTTCGCGATGTTTTTCGTCGCTGTCTGCGCGAGCGGAGGTTCGTTTGCATCGGGTGTCGCAATTGCAAAGCTCGTGAAGGCAGTGATTATTCCTGATCCGATTGTAGAAACGGCGCTCGGAACTGCGGCCTTCTTCGGGGG
>DASXYR010000049.1:0-4103 GCA_036502385.1 Gemmatimonadaceae bacterium | reverse complement strand
CTTAGGACTAGAGTCGCGGCAGCGTCACGCCCTGCTGGCCCTGGTACTTTCCCTTCTTGTCCTTGTACGAAACCTCGGGTTCCTCTTCGCCCTTGAAGAAAAGAACCTGAGCAATTCCCTCGTTCGCGTAGATCTTGGCCGGGAGCGGGGTGGTGTTAGATATCTCCAGAGTAACGAAGCCCTCCCATTCCGGCTCGAAGGGCGTGACGTTGGTGATGATGCCGCACCGGGCGTAGGTGGATTTACCTACGGTGATTGTCACGACGTTGCGCGGGATCCGGAAATACTCCACTGAGCGCGCCAGGGCGAAGGAATTCGGCGGAACGATACAGATCGGGCCCTCGAACTCGACAAATGAATTGGAATCGAAGTTTTTCGGGTCGACGATCGAGCTGAGCACGTTGGTGAAGATCTTGAACTCTGGAGCGACCCTCATATCGTAGCCGTAGGAGCTGACGCCGTAGGAGATGACGCCTGACCTGACCTGACTGCTCTCGAAGGGCTCGATCATCCCGTGCTCTCTGGCCATTCGGGTGATCCAGCGATCCGCTTGAATTGACATTGATGAGGATTGGATTGCGGTGAGATGCCGGCCCGTCGTCCGCCGGCAGTTGGCGCGCGAGTGCTCGCGGCTTTTCGTCGTGAATGTACGGATTTCGCACTATCGCCGCCACCGAATGGGAGCCGTTGAATTACAAGATGGCCGTCTGTAAATTGCTCAAAACGACGTTAGTGAAATTTTTCACGAAGTCTGGAACCCAATGGCACGCGCTTACTTCCCGGTTCTGATGCTGCTCGGTTTCGTGGTGATGAACGGCCTCCTGATCATCGCGATCTCGACGCTCACTATCCGCGCGCGGCCGACTCCGGTAAAGCAGCAGGCGTATGAATCCGGCGTTCCCGCCCTCGGCGACGCGCGCGAACGCTTTTCTGTTCGCTTCTACCTCGTCGCGATTCTGTTCATAATCTTCGACATCGAAACGGTGTTCATGATCCCGTGGGCCGTCTACTACAAGCAACTGTCCTGCTTCGTGCCGCTCGTGAACGACGCCTGTCCGGTTGGCAATGTTTCCTTCTTCGGGCTCGGTGAGATGCTCGTGTTCATGTTGATTCTCCTCGTCGTATTCGTTTACGTCTGGAAGAAAGGGGCGTTGCAATGGGATTGACCGTTCCGGGCGAGCACCGGACCGTTTCATACGCGCCCGAGTCCCAGGAGGGCTGGGTCGCGACGCGCATGGATTTTCTGGTCAACTGGGCGCGCGCGAACTCCCTGTGGCCGATGCCATTCGGAACGGCGTGCTGCGCGATCGAGTTCATGGCAACCGCGGCGAGCGATTTCGACCTCGCGCGCTTCGGCATGGAGCGCATGAGCTTCTCGCCGCGCCAGGCCGACGTTCTGATTTGCGCCGGACGCGTTCCGTTCAAGCTCGCCCCCATCATCCGACGGATCTGGCAGCAGATGCCTCAGCCCAAGTGGAGCATCTCGATGGGCGCCTGCGCATCGACGGGCGGAATGTTCGACAACTACGCGGTGGTGCAGGGAATCGACACGATCATACCGGTAGACGTTTATGTGCCTGGATGTCCACCGCGACCGGAAGGACTCCTCTACGGAATCCGGATGCTCCAGGAGAAAGTGAAGAACGAGCGCTCCGCCGATGCGGGCACACGCGACGAGATGGAGCCGGATCCAAAGAGCCAGTTGTACATCCCGCCGTCGGTGATCGATGAGCTCGGCGAGCCGTTCGGCAATTCGGTCCATCAGACCAGGTCAGCGCCGTGAACAGGTTCGAAGTTGTCCGCGCTGGCGCGAGCGCGTCCGAGGGCCAGCCCGCCACGCAGAAGAACGTCTCGCACCGCGGTGCCGCTGCAAATCCTTCGGCGAAGGCGATGCAGGACAAGTTCGGCGCAGCGATCAAGCGTATCGAGGTTATCTGGGGCGAGACCGTTGCCTACGTCGAGCCGCTCTCGGTCGAGCACGTGATCCGTTGGCTGCACGACGATCCGTCGCAGCGCTACGATTTTCTGAGCGATGTCACGGCGGTCGAGTATCGGGATTCCGAAGTTCCGATCGAACTCGTCTGGCACCTTCGCTCGCTCCCGTATCGTCGCTTTCTGCGCATCAAGGCCCAGCTTCCCAAAGGCAAGCCGCTCGAGATCGCCAGCGTCTACGACATCTATAAGTCAGCCGACTGGCTCGAGCGCGAGTGCTACGACATGTTCGGCATCCGCTTCACGGGGCATCCCGATCTCCGTCGCCTCCTGATGTGGGAGACGTACAAGGAGGGCTATCCGCTGCGCAAGGATTTCCCGCTACGCGGACGTTTTAGCCGATCCGAGCAGCTTCGCCAGGCGCTCGCACAAAATCCGGAAGCGCGCTACTCGATGGAGGAGCTCACCATCGCCGATGCATTTGCCGAGCTCCCGACTGACATGCGCGAGAGATTGAGCAAAGGCGAGAGGACGGGCGAGTAATGGCAAGGCGCACTGTAGAAGTGGAGCTCTCGACTACTGGACTGGACGCGCAGGGAAGACCGCAGCGCGTTCCGCTCGTGACGAACGACGGCGGCACCGCGGTCGCGATCGAGCCGCCGCCGAGTGTCGAGCCGGATCTCGAGGGTGAACACATGCTCATCAACCTCGGTCCCCAGCATCCCGCTACGCACGGTGTGTTAAGACTGGTGCTCGAGCTCGACGGCGAGACGGTGGTGCGTTGCATCCCGCACATTGGCTACCTGCACTGCGGCTTCGAGAAGATCGGGGAATACCGGCAGTACAACCAGATAATCTGCTGGACGGATCGGGAGGACTACCTCAACTCGATCGGCAACAATGTAGCCTTTGCGCTCGGCGCCGAGCGGCTATTTGGAATCGAGATCACCGAGCGCTGCAAAGTTCTGCGCGTCATAGCATCGGAGCTTTCGCGCATCATGTCGCACCTCGTGTGGCTCGGCACCTTCTGCATCGACATCGGCGCGTTCACGCCATTTCTGTGGGCGTTCCAGCGCCGGGAAGAGATCTACAGACTGCTCGAGAAGTGGGTTGGCGCGCGGCTCACGACGTCGGCGACGCGCGTCGGCGGGATGGCGGCGGATATTCCAAGCGGATGGATGGACGGCCTTCGCCAGTTCATTCGCACATTTCCGCACACGCTCGACGAGATCGATCGCGTTCTGACTCGGAACGCGATCTGGGTTGGCCGCACGGTCGGCCTCGGCGTCATGACTCCGGAAGAGGCGATCAACTGGGGACTGTCGGGGCCGATGCTTCGTGCTTCCGGCGTCGACTACGACGTGCGAAAGGATTTCCCGTATCTCGATTACGAGACGTACGACTTCGAGGTCCCGGTCGGCACGAATGGAGATGTCTACGATCGATATCTCGTGAGGTTCGAGGAGCTGCGCCAATCGCTGCGGATTCTCCAGCAGGCGGCGGATCGTCTGCCGGACGGCCCGGTGAACATCGATGACCCGCGTGTGATTCTTCCGCCCAAGTCAAAGGCGACCAACGAGATGGAATCGATGATCCATCACTTCAAGAACGTGATGGAAGGGCCGCGTCCGCCGATCGGCGAGTCCTACGTCGCAAATGAGAGTCCCAAGGGAGAGAAGGGCTACTATATGGTATCCGACGGCACATCCAAGCCGGTCCGCTGGAGAATCCGTCCTCCTTCGTTCGTGAACCTCGCCGCGATTCCAAAGATGGTCGAAGGGCATCTGCTCTCCGACGTCATCGCCATCAACGCAAGTATCGATATTGTCATGGGAGAGATCGATCGTTGACGCCTGACCTCGTCGGCGGACTCGAGTCGCCGGATTACGCCTCTCACGATCGTTCAGCGCACGAGCCTTACACGCCGGTGTTCACCGGAGAGGGAAAGCGCGAGCTGGATACGCTCCTCACGCGCTATCCCACCAAGATGGCGGCGCTGCTTCCAGCGCTCTGGATCGTGCAGCGCGAGCGAGGATGGGTGAGCGAAGAAGGGATGCTGGAGGTCGCAGGATTGCTGGAGCTGACGCCGGCGTACGTGAAAGGAGTCGTCACCTTTTACACAATGTACCACCAGCACCCGGTGGGAAAATATTTCATCCAGGTCTGCACGA
>DASXYR010000048.1:0-13698 GCA_036502385.1 Gemmatimonadaceae bacterium | reverse complement strand
CAGCGTTGGGCGTTCTTGATCGGAAGTCACGGCATTCGGTATCGGTGTATAGCCCCACATGATCGCGTATTTGTCGTACGGTCCGATGCGGGGAACGATGTCTGCCACCGCGATGTTGTCTTCGGGCTGCGCGACGTAGTTGAAGCGCGAATAGTCCATGATCGAGGGCGAGTGTCCCATCCTGCTCACCCAGCTGGCGCTGCGCACGCTGTCGGCTGGATACGTCGAGCTGCCGATCTGATCGTGGCGCAGTCCCAGCGTGTGCCCGATCTCGTGGGCCACCACGAACTCCAGCAGTCTCCCCATCAATGAATCGGGGAATGGCAGCGTGCGCGCACGGGGATCGAGAACGGACGCCTGGGTGAAATACCAGTCGCGCTGCAGGTTCAGGACGTTGTGAAACATGCGCACCGAGCCATTGAGAATCTCTCCGGTCCGCGGATCGCTGACGTGCGGACCCTGCGCATTTTCGACTGTCGACGGTAGCCACCGGATCACCGTGTGCCGCACATCCTCTGGGGACCAGTCAGGATCGTTGGCCGGCGGATCCATCGCGATGATCGCGTTCTTGAAGCCCGCAGCTTCGAACGCGGGTTGCCAATCGAGTATCGCCTTTCTGACCCACGGCTTCCACTGCTCCGGAGTTGCCGGGTCCACATAGTAGACGATGGGCTTCACCGGCTCCGAGAGCGCGGCCGCTGGATCTTTTTTCTCGAGGCGATAACGCGTGATGTACGAGCGATCGGCGGACCTCTGCTCGGTGGTGCCGAAATCGACCTGTGCGATCGAGAAATAACCAACCCGTTCGTCGAAGCGCCGAGGAACCATCGGCTGGTCAGGAAGCCTCACCAGACTCCAGTGCGCGAGCACGCTCTGCGCCTCCTGGGCGCGCGCTGCCTGGCCGCCGCCTCCGCCTCCACCACCCGCGCCAGGCGCGGGGGTCGGGGTGCCGGTCTGGGTTGCCTCGATCTCCACGTTGTCGGGGAAGGCGACTGCACTTTCGACAAAGGACCGGCGCTCATCGAGATTGCCGCGGATTGCCGCAAACTCGGGAATGCTCGTCGTGTACAAACGGGTGACATCGATCACGGCGGCGCTGTCCGGCCCGTAAGCTTCCACGTTGAATACCGCGATCACGGGCGGGTAGTTGGCCGCTTCTACCGCGCGGTAGATCGGGGCCAACGTATCGGCGACAATCGAAAACGATGGCGAACGCAATACGATTCTGTTGCCGGTTCGGTCCCATCTGAGGGTTCGCTCGGCGAACTGATCACCGCCGTAGTTGCCGAACTGCCCGCCCGGCTGCCGCGGATTCGCCGCGGCCGCCCGGGAGAAGCGACCGACGAGCAGCATGTCCTTATTCAGCTCCTTCCTCGGGATCTCGAAGTACAGCTTCTCGTTCACCCGGTGTACTGCAAACATCCCCCGCCTCGTTCTTGCATCCCGCGTTATCACTCGATTGTATGGTCTCGGCTGCGTGTTTCCGCCGGCGCGGCCGGAATCACCGCCTGCTCTGGTGCTGTCAGAGATCCCGGCGCGCTGGGGCACGGGAGCGGTTTTTGGCGCGGTGGAGCACGCGACGGAGAGGAAAAACAGAGAGAGGACGACGGGTTTGTTTAGCATGGCTCACGGGTAGGAGAAGGGCAGACGATTGTCTTTCGCGCCAAGAGGAGAAAGTGTTGGAAACGCAACAAATATGGCGAGTGAAACTCTGCATCGTGTTGCTGGCGGTTTCGAGGACTTCTGCCTTCGGGCAGTCGCCGATCATTGGCCGGCCACCCGCTGATAGCTCCGCGGTGCTCGCGGCGCTGCTGGCAGACGCCGCGCGCGTAAACCTTCAGATACCCGATCGGCTTCGGTCGTATCGCGCGCGCATCGAGACAGAGATGTCCCTCGTAGTGCTCGATTCGGGTGGACGGGAGCGGACGATCCAGCTGGAGCAGGTTGCCAGCGATGTGCGGTGGCGTGCGCCCGATCGGTATGACCAGCGTGTCGTCGGTTACCGGCACCAGGCGGTCGCGCCGTCCTTCTCCTTGATGAGTTTTTTTGGCGGATGGACAATCCCGACGCTGTACGGAAACCGCCTTCAGCTGGGAGTCACCTCGGCCAGTGACCCGAACAAGACAGTCAGCGGAACCAGCCAGAGCATCGCCGTCCATCCGCTCGCTGCAAATCGTGATACCTACTACACGTTTGAGGGCGGCGACACGACGGTGACTCTTTTCTCGAACGGACGACAGATCCCGATCGTCCATGTTCGCGTAACGCCCCGCAACAGCCCGCCTGGAGATGCCGTTCTCTTCTACGGCGACATGTACCTCGATTCCGACTGGAAGCAGATAGTGCGGATGCGCGGACGCCTCGTGGAAGTGCGCGATGGCAAGGTGACCCTGAAGTCGGGAAGCCGCCTGCCAGGCGTGGGCGGAGCGTCGTTTGTCGAGTTGATCAATGTCGAGGTGGACGGCCAGTACTGGCTGCCAGCGTTCCAGCGGGCGGAGCTGCAGGCACGCATCGCCCTGTTCGGCGATTTCCGGAGCATCGTACGAATCGTTTCACGATTCAACGACTACCAGCCGAACGATTCTTCATGGAGCGGCCCGATAGCGCCGCCCGGCGTGCGCCACAATCTCACTTTCGCTCCGGCGTCGACTCAGGACCGATTCAAGGCGTGGGAAAGACCGATCGGCGCGGCGAGCAGCGATGTCTACTACGGGCAGTTCGATGATCTGGCGCCGGAGGAATGGCGCACCGTCGGCGAAACACGCGCGTTTCGCTTTCGCCCGCGATCACTTCCGGAGGTGATTCGCTTCAACCGCATCGAGGGGTTGTTCACCGGCGCCGCCGTGGAGAGAGAATTCGGTGACACTGCGGCAACGTCACTCGTACACGGATCTCTGGGCTGGGCGTGGGCGGAAGGGACGGCGCGTGGAATGATCGACCTTGACCATAGAGTGGGACGCACGACCACCGGACTGCGAGTCGAGCGGTCACTGGCGAATACGAACGATTTTCAGCTCCCGTTTTCGTGGGGCTCGACAATCTCCGCTCTGCTGGGAAGTATAGACGACTTCGATTATCTAGATCGCAGAAATGCCACCGCGTTCATCACCCGCGCGCTCGGTCTCAAGCAGCGTTCCCTTTTTCGGTTTGAGGCAGGTCCCGGGCAGGACCGAGCGGTGGAACAGAATATTTCGCGCGGATTATATGTGGCGAAAAATGGCGGCTTCCGCGCCAATCGCGGAATTCGGGAAGGGAATTATCTGAGAACCCTTGCCGCACTCGATTTCAATCCGGAGATCAGCGGGCTATTCGTGGACCGTGGCGTCGGTGCGAGGCTGAGCTACGAGCGCGCGGATGGCGGACTTCGGTGGCAGCGGCTGGAGCTGCGCACCGCCACGCGGCGCGAGCTGGGACCGTTTCAGCTCTATGCTCGCGGCGACGCGGGGACTCTTATCGGTGCGCCCGTTCCGCAGGAAATGTTCGAGATCGGCAGCGGTGAGGGGCTGAGTGCATACGGCTACAAGGAATTTGCCGGGAATCACGCGGCGTTGGCGCGTGCAGTGATAGGTTACACGTTCCCGATTCTCCGAGCGCCGATCCACCTTCCCAGCAGACTCATCGTGCCTGGAATTGCGCCCGGAGTTGCTGCCGGTATCCACGCCGGCTGGACCGAGGTATCGGGGCCAGCGGCGGAGGCGGCGCTCCTCGAGCTAGGCACGACCATCGATGCGGTCACCGGATTGCCGGTCGCGGTCTCCCGCCCGACGAACGGAGTTCGGGCGTCAGCCGAGTTCCTGCTAACCTTCTTCAACGGGGCGTTTGCGCTTGGGGTGACCCGACCCATCGACACTCGGGGACCTTGGAAGTTTACGGGCCGTCTCGGCCAGGGCTTCTGAGGGGATTCGCGCGAATTGGGCTGTAATCCGGCTGACAGGTGGCACCCAACTTGTAAAGAGAGAGACGAACACCTAAAGGAGAACATGTAATGATTACAATGAGATCAACGCGCATCTCGAGTGCGCTATTCATCGGAGTTACGGTAGTACTCAGCGGCTGCGCGGGAATGAGTCAGCAGCAGCGCGGTGCCGTCATCGGCGCGACGACTGGAGCCGCGGTTGGCGGAGTGATTGGGAACCAGACCGGTTCGACTGCGCGCGGAGCGATCATTGGTGCCGTTGTCGGCGGTGCCGCCGGCGCCATCATCGGCCACCAGATGGATCAGCAGGCTAAGGAGCTCCAGCAGAACATTCCGGGAGCGACGATCCAGCGGGTGGGCGAAGGAATCGCGGTTACATTCGCGTCCGGAATTCTATTCCCGTTCAACTCGACGGAAATTCTTCCCGACGGCCGCACGAATTTGCAGCAGCTTGCGAGCAGCCTCGAGAAGTATCCCAACTCGGATATCCTGATCGTCGGTCACACCGACAGCGTCGGGACGGATGCCTACAACAATGATCTCTCCCAGCGGAGAGCGCTGGCGGCGCAGAGCTATCTCCAGTCGCTGGGCGTCCCTGCGGCGCGACTTCAGGCGACGGGCAGAGGCGAGTCCGAGCCCATCCAGTCGAATGACACGGATGCGGGCAGAGCTCAGAACCGCCGAGTAGAAATTGCGATTTACGCGAGCGAGGCGTATCGCAACCAGGTGAAGAGCGGAACGCAGTAGCGTTTCGTGAGACCCTCAGAAACAAAGAAACCCCTCGCGAATGCGAGGGGTTTCCGTTTTCCGATACGTTGATCACGCGCCCGGAGGGACTCGAACCCCCAACCTTCTGATCCGTAGTCAGATGCTCTATCCAATTGAGCTACGGGCGCCCAAGAAATCGCTTGCTGAAAGAGGACAGAGCACCCACACCCACTCCTCCCTGCTTCTACCCTGCTGCCAATGAGCGGTACAAGACTCGAACTTGTGACCTCCACGATGTCAACGTGGCGCTCTAACCAACTGAGCTAACCGCCCCTCTTCGCACCAGAGAGCGGGAAACGGGACTCGAACCCGCGACCCCAACCTTGGCAAGGTTGTGCTCTACCAACTGAGCTATTCCCGCGCAACCAAACAGCCGTTTTCAACGGCTTCGTCAGCCATGGAGGTGAGGGGAATCGAACCCCTGACCTCTTGAATGCCATTCAAGCGCTCTCCCAACTGAGCTACACCCCCGGCAATTCCCAACGGCAGTCCTCGCCCGACAGGAACCGCGAAGGATATCCAAGGGTAGTATCTAAGTCAAGAAAATTACTCTGGCAGAAAATGCAACGGCCGGTATCTTGCAGCGCTTCTTCAACCTGAATTTATGGTGACTCGACAGCTCGTTTGCTGTCGCTCTTTCAGGTTGTCGAGACAACACTAAAAATCGCTCGTATTGCTGGCCGCAATCGTCGGCATTCGAATAGGCTTTCACAGAAGTACCTCAAGAGGTATGCACCAATGACAGAAGTAAAGCGTCGCCGCAAGTCGGCCGTCGCCGGAATCGCGCCCAGTGAGCCCGAGAGAGACATTCTCGATCAGTACCTATATGAGGTCAGCACTTATCCGCTGCTCAAAGGTACCGAGGAGATCGATGTCGCCCGTCGGATTCGCGCCGGTGACCCGGACGCTCTCCAGGAGCTCGTGCAGCGCAACCTGCGCTTCGTGATCTCCGTAGCAAAGAAATATCAGAACCGCGGAATGCCCCTCATCGATCTCATCGGTGAAGGCAACGTCGGTCTGCTGACGGCTGCCCGCAAATTCGATCCCGATCAGGGAGTGAAGTTCATCTCGTACGCAGTGTGGTGGATCCGCCAGGCGATTCTCTCGTCGCTGGCGCGCCAGGGTCGCACGGTCCGCGTGCCGCTCAACCGCACTGCGGATCTCTCGCGCATCATCAAGGCGTCGGAGATTCTTCGGCAGAAGATGCGTCGTGAGCCGACCCCCGAGGAGCTGTCGCAGCTCACCGGGCTTTCGGTAGATGTCGTGCAGTCGCTCGCCGCTCTGAATACCGGCGACGTCCGTCTCGATGCGCCGATGGATCCGGAAGGCGATCGCTCGCTGATCGAGCGCTTCGTCGCCGACGAGATGCCGGACACCGAGGAGGAGGCAATGAATCGCTTCCTCAACGACGAGATCGAGACCGCGCTTTCGACATTGCCTCCGCGCGATGCCAAGGTGCTGCGTCTGTACTTCGGTCTCGAGGGTGGTCGTGAGCACACGCTCGAGGAGATCGGTTCGCTGCTCGGCGTCACGCGTGAGCGTGTGCGTCAGCTTCGCGACCGGGCACTGAAGCGGCTGCGTGAAGGTGACGTCGGCCGTGCGCTGGGTTCGTTCGCGGCGTAGACGAGTCTCGAAACAAAACAAAAGGGGACGAGCGATGCTCGTCCCCTTTTTGTTTGTCTCGCCGGGCGCTGGCTCTTTTCGGCCTTCCGCTTAGTTTCAACTTTGTGATTAAGCTCAACGACGTCTATAAATCGTTCGGCGAGAAAAAAGTCCTCGAAGGCTTCAGCCTCGAAGTCGACGAGGGCGAGACCATGGTGCTCATTGGGTATTCCGGAACGGGAAAATCCGTCGCCATCAAGCACATCGTGGGATTGCTGGACCCAGATCGCGGCACCGTCTTCGTCGATGGTGAGGAAGTTCCAAGCCTCTCACGCTCTGATTTGTATGCCCTTAGATCGCACATCGGCTACGTCTTTCAGTTCGCGGCCCTGTTCGATTCGCTCTCCATCGGCGACAACGTCGCGATGGGACTGCGCAAAGAGGGACGGCTTGGCGAGCGCGAGATCATGCAGCGCGTCGGCGAAGCGCTCGAGCTTGTCGACCTCCCCGGTGTCGAGACGAAATTCCCCGCCGAGCTGTCGGGCGGAATGCGCAAACGCGTTGGAATCGCGCGCGCAATTGCGCGCCAGCCCAAGTACTTGCTCTATGACGAGCCCACCACCGGTCTCGATCCAGTCACCAGCGCGATCATCGACCAGCTGATGATTCGCATGCGCGAGAAGCTCGGCGTCACCAGCATCGTCGTCACGCACGACATGCGCAGCGCCTACACCGTCGGATCGCGAATCGCGATGCTGTTCGAGGGAAAGATTCGGCAGGTTGGAACCGTCGACGAGATTCAGCACACAAAAGATCCGATCGTCCGGCAATTCATTGAAGGAAAGCCCGACCTGGATACTGTGGAAGCGGGCGTCTAGGAGTGACGGCAGCCAGCGACAGCTCGACGCTGCCGACACTTCTCGTTCATCTCGAGCGAGAGCGGGCGAGAGCGCTCGTCCGCTCTGCGTTTCCGCGGCGGCGGTGGAAGATCATCTCCACCAGATCCGCCGACGAAGTGGAGTCAGTGTTTCGTCGCGTTCTCGTCGATGCGGCTCTCATCGACCTCGGCGCACCCGACGACGATACCTGGAAGGCAGCCGCATTCGCCGCTGAGTTTCCAAGCGCTCCCTTTTTCGGAATTCTGCCGCTGCGTGCTTCCGACACCCCCGCGGTGGCTCGATGCGCCGCTCTCGGCTTTATTGACGTCATCGTCGAGGGAATCGACGACAACGCCGCGCGCGATCTCGTCTTTCCCCACGCTTTTTCCACGCGCTTTCGCCAGGCGTTGGGCGAGCCGCCACACGTTCTGGGTCTCTCCACGCAGCTGCAGCGCAGCGCCTGGGAAGTCGTCGTCGCGCACTCGGGTCGCCCGGTGACGACAAAGGAATTGGCCAAATCCGTCGGACTCAGCCGTGAGCATCTGAGCAGAAACTTCTCGCGGCCGGGCGCCCCCAACCTGAAGCGCGTAATCGATCTGGTTCGCCTCATCGCCGCGGCTGAGCTCGCCAAGAATCCCGGCCATGACATTCGAGACATCGCAAGGATCCTGGACTTCGCTTCATCCTCGCATCTCGCTGTTACCGCGCAAAGGATATTCGGAACTCGCCCGGCATCTCTGGCCAGGCTCCGAACAACCGACCTCATAGATCGCTTCGCCCAAGGCAGGACGCGCAGCCGAACATGAACGCTGAGCAGTCACTTTTGAATGATTATTGCACGAAAAAGGGGCTTGTGATAAATTTCACAAGCCCAAAACACCCCCGGCAGGGACCCCACCGAAGGCCCTGCCAAGCCCACGTTCCGAGCACATAGAAATGGCCACTGAAACGATTCTTCGCCCCGGCGAAATCAAGGACATACTCCTCCGCGAAATCGAGGCTGCTGACCTCCACGAGCTCGATGTCGAGGAAGTAGGAACGGTTCTCGAGGTAAAGGATGGAATCGCACGCATTTACGGCCTTCAAAAAGCCATGGCAGGCGAGATGCTCGAGGTGACTTCCTCCGAGAGTGGCGAGAAGATCACCGCGCTCGCCCTCAACCTCGAAGAAGACAACATCGGATCCGTCGTCCTCGGCGATTACCTCCAGTTGAAGGAAGGGGACGAGGTCCGACGTACTGCTCGAGTGCTCGAAGTTCCGGTGGGGCACGAGCTGGTCGGACGAGTTGTCGATCCCCTCGGTCGCCCACTGGACGATGGCGGCCCCATCAACGCAAAGCATACGCGGAAAGTCGAATCGGAGGCCCCGGGAATCATCGTCCGGCAGCCGGTAAAAGAGCCCCTCCAGACCGGTATCAAGGCGATCGATTCCATGATCCCGATCGGTCGCGGTCAGCGCGAGCTGATCATTGGGGATCGTGGGACCGGCAAGACCGCGATCGCGGTCGACACGATCATCAACCAGAAGGGAACCGGCGTCATCTGCGTTTACGTCGCCATCGGCCAGAAGAATTCGACCGTGGCGTCCGTCGTCGAGAAGTTCCGTCAGGCGGGGGCAATGGAATACACCATCGTCGTCGTCGCCGGAGCCTCGGATCCCGCGCCCATGCAGTACATCGCGCCCTACTCGGGCTGCGCGATGGCCGAGTACTTCATGTACGACGAGGGAATGCCGACGCTGTGTGTGTACGACGACTTGTCAAAGCAGGCCGCCGCGTATCGCCAGCTCTCGCTCGTTCTGCGCAGACCCCCGGGCCGTGAAGCCTTTCCAGGCGACGTGTTCTATCTCCACTCACGCCTGCTCGAGAGAGCCGCGAAGCTGAGCGAAGATGCGTCGATCGTGGACGGCACACTCATCAAGAAGCCTGGTGGCTCGCTCACCGCCCTCCCGATCATCGAGACGCAGGCCGGCGACGTTTCCGCGTACATCCCGACCAATGTCATCTCGATCACCGATGGACAGATCTTCCTCGAGGCCGACCTTTTCTTCGCCGGCGTTCGTCCCGCGGTCAACGTGGGAATTTCAGTCTCTCGCGTTGGCGGTTCAGCGCAGGTGAAGGCGATGCGTACCGTCGCCGGAAGACTGCGTCTGGATCTGGCGCAATACCGCGAGCTCGAGGCCTTTTCCTCCTTTGCGTCGGATCTCGATGCGGCGACCAAGAAGCAGCTCGAGCGTGGCGCGCGCACCGTGGAGATCCTCAAGCAGCCGCAGTACCGTCCAATGTCGGTCGAACAGCAGGTCATGGTGATCTACGCCGTGACGAACGGCTATCTCGATCAGGTCGCGGTGCCGGGCATCAAGGAATGGGAGCGGGGATTCCTCGAGTTCAGCGAGTCGCAGTTCCCGCAGGTGCCACAGCGGATTCGGTCGGAAAAGGTTCTCTCAAAGGAGACCGAGGCCGATCTCAAGCGCGCCCTGGAGAATTTCAACCAGTCCTTCGGTTCCAGGAAGAAAGCCTAGATCATGGCGAAGGGACGCGAGCTCAAAGGTCGGATTAAATCCGTCGAGAACACACGGAAGATCACGCGCACGATGGAGATGGTCGCCACCTCCAAGATGAAGCGCGCTCAGGACCGTGTCGTCGCCGCGCGGCCGTTTGCCAATTCGCTCACCGAAGTGATCGCCAATCTCTACACCCCGGAGCTGGCGGAAGCGTTTCCGCTGCTGCGGCAGCCGGCTACCACTAACAAGGCAGCGGTCATCGTCCTCACGAGCAACCGTGGACTGGCCGGCGCATTCAACGCGAATCTTCTCAAGGAAGCGCGTGCGCTTCTCGGCCGGCTGAAGGAATCGAATGTCGAGCCCGAGCTGCACGTTATCGGCAAGAAGGGACTTGGCTATTTCCGGTACGTGAATCGGGCGGTCGCATCCAGCCGGACCGACATCACCGACAAACCGACGGCGGAAAACGCCGCGCAGATCGTCGATGAGCTCATCCAGCGTTTTGCGTCGGGCGATGTCGACGCCGTTTACATCGTCTACGCAAAGTTTCAGTCAGCGCTTTCGACGCCGCCAGCCACACAGACGATTCTTCCTGTCACTCCTCCGGAACGCACCGGACCGCAGCCCGACTACATCCTTCTGCCCTCGGCGGAAGTGATTCTGACCCAGTTGCTACCCTCCTACGTCCGCAATTCCGTTTACAAGGCGTTGGTGGAGACTGCGGCTGGAGAGCAGGGCGCGCGTCGAACGGCGATGAAGAACGCGACTGACAACGCAGGCGAGATGCTCAACGTTTTACGCCGCACATTCAACCGCGCCCGCCAGGCGCAGATTACGCAGGAGATCGCCGAGATCGTCGGCGGTGCTGCTGCACTACAGGGGTAATTATGGCTACTGCTGTCCGTACTGAGAAAAAGAAGCCGGCCGCCGAGGCGAAGAAGACGAACTTCGGCAAGGTGGTCCAGGTTATCGGCCCCGTGCTCGACGTCGAGTTCGAGTCCGAGCACCTGCCCGAGCTTTACAACGCTCTGCGCATCCGTGAGAAGTCGGATTCGGGCGCGAACATCGACGTCGTCGTCGAAGTGCAGCAGCACATCGGCCGCAACCAGGTGCGCGCTGTCGCAATGTCGTCGACCGACGCCGTTGTGCGCGGCATGAGCGTCGAAGACACCGGCGGCCCGATCACCGTTCCAGTCGGCAACGCCGCGCTGGGAAGGATTCTCAACGTGCTCGGCAATCCAGTCGACAACGGTCCGGCGATTCCGGACAGCGTCGAGCGCTGGCCGATCCATCGACCGGCGCCGCAGTTCGCTGATCTCGAGCCGAAGACCGAAGTGTTCGAGACCGGCATCAAGGTGGTCGATCTCATCGCGCCCTTCGTGAAGGGTGGAAAGATCGGATTGTTCGGTGGCGCCGGCGTCGGCAAGACCGTCGTCATCATGGAGCTGATCAACAACGTGCAGAAGGGCCACGGCGGACGGTCGGTCTTCTGCGGGGTGGGCGAGCGCACACGCGAGGGAAATGACCTTTACCTCGAGATGAAGGAATCGGGCGTTCTCAATTCCACCGCCCTCATTTACGGACAGATGAACGAGCCGCCGGGCGCGAGACTCAGGGTCGGACTCTCGGGACTCACGGTTGCCGAATATTTCCGCGACGTCGAGAACGCGGACGTTCTCGTGTTCATCGACAACATCTTCCGCTTCACCCAGGCGGGATCCGAGGTATCGGCGCTGCTCGGCCGCATGCCAAGCGCGGTGGGTTATCAGCCGACGCTGGCAACGGAGATGGGAGACCTGCAGGAGCGCATCACGTCGACGAAAAACGGATCGATCACGTCGGTACAGGCGATCTACGTTCCCGCCGACGACATCACCGATCCGGCGCCGGCGACGGCCTTTGCGCACCTCGACGCGACGGTCGTTCTTTCGCGCGCGATCACAGAGCTCGGCATCTATCCCGCCGTCGATCCGCTCGCTTCGTCCTCGCGAATCCTCGACGCGCAATTCATCGGCGACCGCCACTATAAGGTAGCGACCGATGTGCAGCGGATTCTGCAGCGCTACAAGGAGCTGCAGGACATCATTGCGATCCTTGGCATGGACGAGCTTTCGGAAGAGGACAAGCTCGTGGTGGGCCGCGCCCGCCGAATTCAGCGTTTCATGTCGCAGCCATTCGCGGTTGCCGAGCAGTTCACGGGGATCAAGGGCCAGTACGTGAAGCTCGAGGAGACCATCTCGTCGTTCGAGCGACTTGTGGCCGGCGAGTTCGATCAGTACCCGGAGCAGGCGTTCTTCATGCAAGGCGCCATCGACGGCGTTGTCGAAGCGGCGCAGCGTCTCGCGAACGCATAGAGATGCTCAAGGTCTCGGTGATTTCTCCGGAGGCAGTCTTGTTCGAGGGCGAGACGGATTCCGTGGTCGCCCCCGCCCACGACGGAGAGATCGGCATCCTCACCGGCCACGCGCCGTTGATGGCGCTCCTCGGCAATGGGGAGCTCCGGCTCGGGAGTGGTGCGGGCCCTCGCTTCACGGTGAGCGGCGGCTTCATGCAGGTGTTCAACGACGACGTTCGAGTAGTCACGGAGAAGGCGACCACCCCCTAGAACCGCGTCGTGAACGAGGCAGTTCACCGGTCCCAGGGGGCGTTCCGCCAATGACCCACTTGTGAACGATCGTTCACCTGTCGTTGACATTGTCGTGACCCAACCTATAAGTTTTTCACCATAGTCAGCTCCAGCTCCCAATCCTGGGACCCTGGGGTTGTCGCCGCATGCGTCCACCGCGAATCGAGATTGCGACCGATCTCTGTCCCTCCAGTTGACGCACACATAGCTGCCGTTCTGCGACGGTGGTCATCTACATCTCGCAGAACGACTAGTCTCATCCCAGTCCCACTTTCTGCGAGGTGTTTGTATGGGAATGACAGGTAAGCTCTATCGTTTACTTGCGATAGCGGGCGTGCTCGGGTTTACCCCGGCATTTGCCCAGGCGCAAGGAACGACCATCAGTGGCCAGGTGACAGGCACCGGTGGAGTACCAGTGGTAGGCGCGAGCGTGAGTGTTCCGACTCTGCGCGTTGGCGGATTCACCGACGATCAGGGACGATATACCTTTTCCGTCCCCGCGTCGGCCAATGGAACCTCCGTTACGGTTACAGCGCGCCGCCTGGGATTTGCACCCAGCTCCGCAACCGTCGCCCTGAACGGCACGGCGGTGTCCCAGAATTTCAGTCTCTCGACTTCGGCCACCCAGTTGCAGGGCGTCGTCGTTACGGCCCTCGGCGAAACGAGAGAGAAGAGCCAGCTCGGAACCGCGCAACAACAGCTTAGCACGACGGAGCTCAACGAGACGAAGACCATGAATGTCGTCAACAGCATTCAGGGCAAGGTCTCCGGAGTGACCATCACCGGCTCGGGCACGCAGGGCGGATCAACCCGCATTCTGCTTCGTGGCGCAAACTCGATAACCGGCAACAACAATCCGCTGTTCATCATCGACGGCGTTGCCATGTCCAACGCGGATCGCGGCGGAGCTCCCGGCGCAATTGGCGGCGGCGCGGGGCCGGGCGGCGGATTCGACTTCGGCAGCGGGATATCCGATATCAATCCGGAAGACATCGCCACGATGAGCGTGCTGAAGGGACCGAATGCGGCCGCAATCTACGGATCGCGTGCGGCTAACGGCGTCATCATCATGACGACCAAGAAGGGAGCGAGCGCGGGCGGCAAGATGCGCACCGAGGTGAGCTCGACCTATACCTTCGAGAATCCTTCGATACTTCCGCAGTACCAGAACCTTTATGGTCAGGGCTCGGGCGGTCAGTTCCAGTTCATCGATGGAAGCGGTGGTGGTGTTCAGGACGATAATGACCAGAGCTTCGGTCCGCGGCTCGACGGGCGGACGGCTGGTTGCATCTTCATCGGCAAGACCGATCCACGGTATACTGGGCCGGGCGTCTATGACCAGACTGTTCCGTGCACTCAGTTCACGAGCCCCAAGAATCCGGATGGATCGCTCGCTGGCGTGCCGT
>DASXYR010000047.1:0-5553 GCA_036502385.1 Gemmatimonadaceae bacterium | reverse complement strand
GTCGCGGCTCTCATAGCCGGAGTGACGCAGGCATTCCACGCGCGGATAGATGGGATGGTAACCGACGTGGTAACCTCCATTCGCAAAGAATCCAGCGCCGCATCCAATCGGAGCGCCAGCAACCATTCTGACTCCTTCCGCGACGATTGAGCTCAGTCCCGCCAGCGCTCGGATAGCTGACTTGCGCTGATCACGGTGACCCTGTAAATCGGGGGCAAAGCAACTGGCTTTGCCGACCAATACAAAGCGGGGGAGTGTGGCTCCTCGGATCTCAACGATTGCCGGCATTGCCGCCGGATTGATTCTCTTTGCGGGCACCGGTGCGCGCGCGCTCGCGCAATCATCGGCTGCGGGACGGCCTCCAGCGAAAAGCCATGTCGCCTTTCGCATTCCCTCGGATCTCGCGTTGGAAGATGCCGCGTATCGAGCATCGGCCCTTCGTGGGCGCGCCATTCTCACTGCTACCCGTGACAGTCTGCCGCGAAATGTCGGCAACGCACTCCGTTGCGCCAGCTGCCATCTCGACAACGGTCTGAGACCCAACGCCATGCCGTGGGTTGGAAGCTATGCGCGATTCCCTCAGTACCGTGCGCGGAGCGGAAAGGTCGATCTGATCGAGGATCGGGTCAACGATTGTTTCGAGCGCAGCTTGAACGGCAAGGCGCTCCCGTCCGGCGGACGAGAGATGCGCGACATCGTCGCGTACCTCGCGTTTCTATCGAGGGGAATTCCCGTTGGATCCGAAATGGACGGCCAGGGGCTGCCGAAGCTGCGGCAGATCGCCGGAGATACAACGCGGGGAGTGGCGCTTTTTGCGTCGACGTGTGCGCGGTGCCATGGTCCCGCCGGGCAAGGAACCTCGCTCGCTCCACCCCTCTGGGGACCGCGCTCGTACAACGTCGGCGCCGGGATGGCGAACGTGGTTACTGCCGCATCCTTCATCCACGCATTGATGCCAATCGATCGCGCCCAACAACTGACCGAACAGCAGGCGTTCGACATCGCGACGTACATCAACAGCCGTCCGCGTCCTTTGTTCAAAAAGAAAGCGCAGGATTATCCCAAAGGGGGGAGGCCTCCGGGCGCCTGACGCGGACAATTCGCCATTAACATCCGACTGGATGTCACGTCTCCTAGCTGAACGGTGCGCGAATGCGCACACCAGAAAACGCAATCCTCGCAAGAGGAAGGAGAAAGCGATGTCCAGGGCCAAGCTTGCGGCGCTCGTCGCCGGTCTGTTGCTCGTTGCCGGCACCAACGCTTCCGCACAGTCAGCCAAACCGGCTGTTCCGCACCCAACAAAGGCGAGTCTTGTCGCGTGGTGCAAGAGCCATCCGGCGGCTACCGCCGACTGCAAGGAAGTACGGAACGACCGGAAGGGTGTCAAAGCCGACACGAAGGAAGTGAAGGCCGATCGCCAGGAGGTCAAGTCAGACATCAAAGCCGGCGAAAAGAAAGAGGCGAAAGCCGATGCCAAAGAGCTGAAGTCAGACCGCAAGGATCTTCGTCAGGATCGTAAGGACACGCGAAAGGATGTGCGCGATCTCCGCAAGGACGCGCACAAGTAGGTCAGCCACGAGAAAAAACCGGCGCTGGAATTCCAGCGCCGGTTTTTTTATGTCGAGTCCTAACGCTCCGCTGCCAGCGTTGGCGGGTTGGGCGCCTTGAGATAGCGGGCCAGAAACGCGTCCGTAACCTGATGAATGAGGACCGCGCTCTGGAGGTTGTATGCGGCGCCGTGGTGGCCCGGTGGATATATCCTGAGCTCCGCATCGCGCCCGGCATTCGTCAACGCCGTTAACAGCTGCATCGTGTTCTGTGGATGGACGTTGTCGTCCATCATCGAGTGGATGAGCAGAAGATTCCCTCGCAGCTTCGCCGCCTGAACTATCGGAGCACTAGCCTCGTATCCCTGAAGATTGTCCCCCAAAAGACTCATGTAGCGCTCGGTGTAGATCGTATCGTAAAGGCGCCAGTCGCCCACGGCGGAGTTGGCTACTCCCACGGGGAAGAGCTCCGGATACATCTCCATCGTGTACACGACGCTATATCCGCCGTAGCTCGTGCCGGTGATCGCCACGCGCCTGGAATCGACGTAGCTCTGCTTCGCCAGGTATTTCGCCGTCTCGCCGAAGTCGAGCGCTTCGTACTTGCCGAGCTGCTTGTAGACGACCTTCATGAAGTCGCGGCCGTAGTTGTTGGTGCCGCGGTTGTTCACCCCGACGACTATGTATCCCTCTTGAGCAAGCCACTGTGTCCACCCGCTCGGATTGAACTGATCGTAAACCTGCTGCGATCCGGGGCCGCCGTAGATGTCGAGAATTACCGGATAGCGCTTGTTCGGATCGAACGGAATCGGCTTTACCATGCTGGCATCTATGTGCGCACCGTCCGCTGTCGTGAACGAGAAGATCTCCGATGGCGAATACGCGTGCGTGGCGAGCCACGACGTCACCGCTGCATTGTTTTCGAGCGTCCTCAACTTCTGTCCCGCGGCGGTCCACAGCTCGACCTGCGTCGGCTGATTCACCGACGAATACCGATCGATGAAGTACGTCGCCGTCGGCGACATGTTGATGCGATGGTTTCCCGAGACCGTGGTGATGCGCTTCTCATTCGATCCATCGAACCGCACCGAGTACAGCTGGCGTTGAAGCGGCGACGCTTCCGTGGACGTGTAGTAGATCGTCTGCTGGGGCGCATCGCTTCCCTCGACGCGCGTCACGCTCCAGTTGCCGTGCGTGACCTGGTTTATGAGCTTGCCGGAATAGTCGTATCGATAGAGGTGTTGGAAGCCGTCGCGATCCGAGAGCCAGAAGAATTGGGTCGAGTTCGCGGGAAACGTCATCATGTCATCGACGCCCGCGTAGAAATCGTAGACGTCGATCCACGTCTTCGAGCTCTCCGTCATGACCTGACGCCGTCCGCCGGTCTTCACATCGAAGAAAAAGAGCTTCATTGTGTTCTGCGGCCGGTTGAGCGTGATGACGGCGATCGTGTCGGGACGGCTCGTCCAGTAGATGCGTGGGACGTAGAACTCACCCCGCTCACCCGTATCCAGCCAGGTATTCGCGCCCGTCGCGACGTTGACGACGCCGATGCGGACCGTCGCGTTCGTATCGCCTACCTGCGGAATGCGGAGCCGCTCCCAATCCTGGTGCATTCCCGAATAATCCGAGATCTGGATCTCCGGCTCCGCCGAATCGTTCAGCTGCCAGTAGGCGATGTAGCGGCTGTCGGGTGACCACTTCCACGCCTGCGCGAGACCGTATTCTTCCTCGTAAACCCAATCGAAGTGACCATTGAATACATGCTCGGACGCATCGCGGGTGAGACGCCGTTCGGTGTGCGTCGAGAGATTCGTCACGTACATGTCGCCTTCGCGCTCGAATCCGAGGAAGGCCCCGTTCGGCGAAAGCTCTCCGGTACGCGCGCCTTTCGTCGCGGGCTGAAGGCTCTTGTCGGCGATCGAGTAGACATAGAAGTCCGAGATTCCCGAGCGCCGGTAAATGGGCTGGAAGTTCGTCTGGAACACCAGATGCTTCGAGTCCTTCGCCCACTCGAACGAATCGTATGTGAACGGCTCGCTCGTGCCGGGCAGAGTGAGCCCCGCGCTCGTGAACAGCGTCGTCGTGTTTCCGCTCGGCGGGTCGTAGGCGCGGATCACGGGTGCGTTCGTCGCGGGGTCCCGATCAGTGTATGAGAACCGCTTTCCGTCCTCGATCCAGTTCACGCCACGCGGGCCCTGACGTCCGCTCAGGATCGCGCCGGCCTGCAGTGCTTCATTGAGACTCGAGAGACGCTGCTTTTGCTGAGCGCCAGCAACGAGTGGGAGCGTTAATACGAGCGCTACGATGTAGAGCCTGGTGCTTCTGGACATGATGAATTGGGTTGGTGAGGAGGGTAGAACGAAGAAATAGCCGCTCACGCGGTTTGTATTGCCTGAGGACCAGCGCCCGCTTGCTGGCAATTTCGGCACAGCGTCACACCGCGAAACGTGCAGATGATGCAGATGAACGTTCCGCAATTGGCACACGGATACCCTTCAGAGGCGCGCTCCTCATTCCTGCAGAACCTGCAAATCATGGCGTCCCGTTCGCGGAGCTGCTGGGCCATATCGTCACTTTCTCGCGGCCAAAACCAAAGAGAGGGTGGAGCAAAGGGCCGCAGCGGTGAATCTATATCAGGGTCCGCATTTCACAACGCGCTTGGCACTCTGCAGCCAGCTGGACATCCTGTCGGGGCCAGCCTCGTGCCAACCATCTGGCACGGGAGCCAGCCGTCGCTTTTCCCCTTCGCACTCGAAGCAGAGCCAGCCGTTGGTGTACTCACTTGCGACGGCAACCGATCGGCGGAATGGTCCGCGTCTCCGCTCAGGGGTGCGACGGCGGTCCAATTCCCCGACATAGGGAGTCTTTGCGGACGCGCCCGCCGCGGTCCGGCGATCGATCTTCCGTCTCTCGGCAGCAGTAGGCGTGACCAGCCAGACTTCCCACCTACTGCCCGTCGAGTCGAGGAACGTCCGATAACTCACCGCCAGCTCCTCCGCCGCGAATGGTGCGCCAACGTCTGTGCTCATCATTTCATTAAGCACGGCGGGTGCCAAAATCGACCGGCGGAAGCGTCTTCTCCTCCCAGCCGGGAAACGCATGTATATGCCGGCCTTTGCGTCAATGCTCGCGCCGGCCTATCGCGTATCCAGCTTTCTCCCTACGTCGAGGTGATCAAAATTGAGAAGCGTATTGAAGACGAGGAAATAGCTTCCGATCGTCTCGCCACGATACATCGGGTTGTTGGCGAACAGCACCACGTGCCCTCTGCCGAGCGGAGCGTCGACGACAGCTGGTCGCTGCGCAACGTCGTTGCCATCGAGGAGGCCCGAGGCCAGCAGGTCGCGCTGGTCGCTGAACCTCAGTACTACGCGAGGACGCAAGGCGGGCGGAATGATCGACAGCGGATTGCGGAGCTGCTCGTCGGTTACGGGGGCTGCCTGCCACGGCTCTACGCGTTTTTTTTGCGGCACGTCGTTGCGAGGATCGAGCGCAAGTCGACCCTGAGGGACGTCCACGTCTTCAGCGGTCCCCCGCCCCGTCGCGCGCGCGTTGGCCGAGTCGGGAGAGCGTCCTCCACGCGTACCAAGCACGTTGGTGATGCTGAAGCTGGAGCCGTCGTCGCTGTACACCGCCGTGCTGTCGCGCAAACCGTAGGCGATCGGGCTCGCATCATCGACCACCTTCGTCCGCAGAAGGCTTCCAACTACATGCAGTCGCCCCGGATGATTGATCGAAACTCCACTTGCGAGCCCGAAGGTCACCGCGAGATCGGAGGTGTTCTCGACGCCGACGAGCACTCCGCCGTTCTTCACGAACGTCGCGAGGTTTTCGACTCCCTGCCAGCCGAGGCCGGGCCGTATGTCGTCTGTCTGGTCGACGGCGAGGTTGGGCGTGAGATCAGTCTTCTTCCACGGCATCGGATTCCGCCACATCGGAAGGCCCGCCACGATCGTCTGCGGACTTCCTCCCGTCGGCGGAAAGAGGATCACATCGTACTTCG
>DASXYR010000046.1:0-4114 GCA_036502385.1 Gemmatimonadaceae bacterium | reverse complement strand
TCGGCGACACCAACTCACGCTGCGCGCTCCTCGTCGATCGGTCGGGGCAGCTCGTGACGACCGTTGGCGAAGCTCCGGGGCTGGACACGACTGCCTTCGCGACTCTGACCGCCGCTGACTACAGCGCCAACGATCAGCTCGCGAAGCTCGTCGGCGAGAACGACTTCTCCAGCCTGTTTCATCAGGGCGAGAAAGATTCCATTTACGTCGCCGATGTCGCCAGGCGACTGCTGTTGGTAATAATTTTCGATTCGCGCACGACTGTCGGGCTCGTCCGGCTCAGGATGAAGGACGAGATCGACGAGTTGACGCTGTTGGTTGATCGCGTGTTCTCACGCGGTCGCGATGGCGCCGCGTCCGGCGGGCATCTGCTCGAAGGCGCGGATGACGAGATCGACAAACTCTTCAACTGGTGAGGAAGAGCTAGACGTGTCGATGATCAACTACGCCTCGCGCGAGATCAATTGTAAGATCGTTTACTATGGTCCCGGGCTTGGTGGCAAGACGACAAATCTCGAGCACGTCTACGGCAAGGTTAAGCCGGAGACGAGAGGAAAGCTCATATCCCTCGCAACCGAAACGGAGAGAACCCTGTTCTTCGATTTCCTTCCCGTCGATCTCGGAACCATCAGAGGCTTCAAGACGCGCTTTCACCTGTACACCGTGCCCGGGCAGGTGTATTACAACGCCAGCCGCAAGCTCATACTCAAAAACGTGGATGGCATAGTCTTCGTCGGGGACTCGCAAGCCGAGCGCATGGAAGCGAATCTGGAGTCGATGCAGAATCTCTACGACAACATGTCGGAATATGGGTACGATCTGACGCGGATGCCGTTCGTCATCCAGTACAACAAGCGCGACTTGCCGAACGCAGCTCCGATCGACGACCTTCAGGCGGCGTTGAATCCGGGCTGGGAAGTCGAGGATGCCACCAAGCGCCGCGTCGCTCCCGATCCCTATCACGCCGGCGAGAATCTCGTCGAGCAGCTGCCCGGTGGAGAATGGATCGAGCGGGCGCCGTACTTTGAGGCGATCGCGGTCCAGGGGGATGGCGTGTTCGACACGCTGAAGGCCGTGAGCAAGCTGGTGCTGAAGGCGCTCGCCTAGCGGGGCGGCCGAAGCTCCGATGAACCTTCCCAATACCATCACGGCTGGCCGAATTCTGGCCGCGCCCTTCATCGCCGCTCTGCCATTCATCGCTTCGCCCGGCGCGCGCCTCATCGCGTTCGTGCTCTACGTCATCGCAGCGGTAACGGACTACTACGACGGAAAGCTCGCCCGCACGAGGAACCTGATCACAGATCTTGGCCGCCTGCTCGATCCGATTGCCGACAAGCTCCTCCTCTTTGCCACGCTGATACCAATGTTCGTTCTGATGGCTCCGTCGAACGATCCGCTGATTCCAACGCGTGCCGAAAACATCGAAGCGGGCCGGCTCCCATTCCTGACGCCATGGGGTCCCGTCGCACTTGCGTGGTGGGTGGTCGCAATCGTCATCGGTCGCGAGATATTCATGACCATCTTTCGCCAGGCCGCTGCCCGGCGCGGAGTCGTCATTTCGGCGATCGGCCCCGCGAAATGGAAGACGGGCTTTCAGTCGGTGTGGGTCGGATCCGCGTATTTCTGGTTCTTCGCCGCTACCCTCGCCATTGCTAAAGGCTGGGAGAATTCGGCGTGGCGCGGGTTTGCGTATTTCAACGGCATCGTCGGCACCGTGACGATGGTGATCTCCGTGGTTCTGACGATTTATTCGTTGCTTCTCTATCTCCGGCGCTACGCGCGGGTGTTCGCCTTTTGAATCCTCGACAGGTCGAGCTGATCACCATTGGTGACGAGCTCCTCCTCGGCTTCACGATAGACACGAACGCGGCGCACATCTCACGCGTGCTCGCGGCGAAAGGTATTGAGATCGTGCGCCGAACGACCGTCGGCGACGAAGCCGACAAGATCGCGGCCGCAGTGCGCGAAGCTCTCGATCGCACCGGCGCGGTCATCACGACGGGCGGGCTCGGCCCCACGAGCGACGACCTCACGAAACCGTCGATCGCGCGGATCTTCGGCCGCGAGATGAAGCTCGACGAGTCGATCGCCGCGCAGCTCGAGCAGCGTTGGCGCGCGCGCTTTCCCACCAGTGTATTTCCGGCCACGAACAGAACGCAGGCCGAGATCCCTGAAGGCGCGCAGATACTGACAAACCGACACGGGTCGGCGCCGGGCATCTGGCTCGAGGACGACCGGGGACGATGGGTCGCGATGATGCCAGGAGTCCCGCGCGAGATGCGAGGAATGTTGGCCGAGGAGGTATTGCCGGCGATCGAGGCTCGTGCGGGAAGCGTCGGGACCGTGGTTCTGTCGGGCACGCTCCGCACGACCGGGATTGCGGAATCAGCGATCGCAGAGCTGCTCGGACCCAACTTTCTTGGCGATCCGCGAACGGAGGCTGGATCGCTACCGCTCGCGTATCTGCCGAGCGTTAGCGGAGTCGATCTGCGCGTCACCGCCAAGGGACTCCCGGCCGATCGCGCGAAGATTCTCATCGCGGATGCCATTCTGAAACTGAAGAGCCGGGTTGGTGCGTACGCGTATGGAGAGGATGACGCCGATCTCGCTGCTGTCGTCCTCGATCGGTGCCGCGAGCTCAAGCTCATGCTTGCCGTCGCGGAGAGCTGTACGGGCGGGATGCTGGGTGAACGTCTCACGAATATTCCCGGCTCGAGCGAGGTATTTCTCGGCGGCGTGATCGCGTACCACAACGATGTGAAGAAAGAGCTGCTTGGCGTCGCGGCCAATGACCTCGAGAAGCACGGAGCGGTGAGCGAGGCGGTCGCGCTTCAGATGGCCGCAGGTATCCGTGAAAGGACAGGGGCCGATGTGGGGGTTTCGGTGACAGGGATCGCCGGACCCGGGGGCGGGACGCCTGAGAAGCCGGTAGGATTGATCTGGGTTGCCGTCCACGCTTCAGAGGCGAAGGCACGACGCTTCCATGTTGGTGGAGATCGCGCGGAAATCAGGCAGCGCGGGGCGCAGGCGGCGCTCGAGATGGTGCGCCGCGCTCTCTCAAAGGGTTAACTTTTGAAAATGAAACATTCCAGAAAGAAGGGAGAGCAGACTCCCCTCCCGGACCAGGATGCGATGGGATCTGAAAATGATTTTGCGCCTGGCGGAAACGGTGGCGCCGCTAAAATAGAGGACGCGCCGGCCGATGCCGCCCGTGGAACCGCCCAGTCTGGAGCAGATGCCGCGGCGGACGGAGCGTCTTCACCGGCCGATACAGCTGGCCCCAGCGACCTCGCGGGCGAGCGCGACAGATACCTGAGGCTCGCCGCCGAGTATGACAACTATCGCAAGCGCTCGATGAAGGAACGCCAGGATGCCGGCGCGCGCGCTCAGGCGGATCTTGTTCGCCAGATGGTCGAAGCTCTCGACGACGTCGCGCGGTTCGCGCACATCGATCCATCGTCGACGGATGCCGCCACTGTCGTGCAAGGCGTGGACATGGTCGAAAAGAAGCTGCTGAAGGCGCTTGGCGCGGCTGGTTTGGAGATCATCAATCCGGTTGGGGAGACTTTCGATCCGGCGTTGCACGAAGCGGTAGCCACCGAGCCGACATCGGCCCAGGAAGACGATCACGTCGTTTCACGAGTGTATCAGCCCGGATACGTGTTCAAGTCGCAGCTGCTTCGACCCGCTCGCGTGGTTGTGAAGCAGTGGAACGGGTGACTGACGCGCTGAGCTGATCTCTCATGGCACAGACGAAGGATTTCTACTCCGTGCTGGGCGTGAGCTCCACCGCCACCCAGGACGAGATCAAGAAGGCGTACCGCAAGCTGGCGAAGAAGCACCACCCCGACGCGAACGCCAACGAACCAAAGGCAGCCGAGCGCTTCAAGGAGATATCGGAGGCGAACAACGTCCTCAGCGATCCGGCAAAGCGAAAACAGTACGACGAGATGCGTCGGCTCGGCGCTTTCGATGGTGGCTTTGCCGGATTCGGCGCTGGGCGAGCGCGCTCCTCCGGAGCGGGGACAAGGGGCGGCACCCAGAACATCAACTTCCAGGATTTCGACATCGGGGGCCTTGGAGGCCTGGGCGACCTCTTCAGCTCAATGTTCGG
>DASXYR010000045.1:0-6283 GCA_036502385.1 Gemmatimonadaceae bacterium | reverse complement strand
ATTCTTCATGAGGGAATTGCATTCCTGCAGAAACCCTTCACGGGCTTAACCCTCGCCGCCAAGGTGCGCGAGGTTCTGAACGTGGCCTGCAACGGTCCGCGATCGACGGACTGACCATTGCTCTCTACCTCGAAGCCGATACCGTTTGCCGAAGCCTCCGGGATGCTCCTTCGTCGCTGTCGTTGCGCTAAATTTGATGTAATCAACTGGAGAACAGAATGCCGAAGACCGGTACCACTGTCGCACCTGCCGCACCCAAGAAAGCTCCCGCCAAATCCGCACCCGCCTCCGCAGTTCAAGGCAGCGTGCTTGAAATAAAGGACACCCGGACCAGCAAGACATACACGATCCCGGTTGCCGACGAAGCGATCCGCGCCGTAGAGCTCAAAAACATCAAGACCAACGATCCGGGCAACCACGGTCTGGTGAGCTACGACCCCGCTTTTCTCAACACCGCATCCTGTCGCAGTGCCATCACCTTCATCGATGGCGACAAGGGAATCCTTCGCTATCGCGGATACCCCATCGAGCAGCTGGCCGAGAACGCGACGTTTCTCGAGGTGGCATGGCTGCTTCGCCACGGCGAGCTGCCGAATCAGAAGGAATACGATCAGTTCAAGCACGACATCACGTTCCACACGTACGTCCACGAGAACATGCGGAAGTTTCTGGAAGGCTTCCGCTACGACGCGCATCCGATGGCGATGCTCAACAGCTCGATCGCGGCGCTCGCGTCCTTCTACCCGTCGGCGCGGAACATCTTCGATGAGACGGAGCGCAACATCTCGATCGTCCGGCTGCTCGCGAAGACTCCCACCATTGCGGCGTTCTCGTATCGACACGTGAAGGGACTGCCCTTCGTCTATCCCGATAACCGACTTTCCTACGTCGAGAATTTCCTCTCGATGATCGCGCGGATGACGGAATCCAAGTACGAAGCGAACCCGGTATTCGTGCGCGCGCTCGAGATTCTGTTCATCCTTCACGCCGATCACGAGCAGAACTGTTCGACCAACGCTGTACGCGCCGTCGGTTCCTCGCACGTCGATCCTTTCTCTGCCGTTTCGGCCGGTGTCGCCGCTCTGTTCGGTCCGCTGCACGGTGGAGCGAACGAGCAGGTTCTGCGCATGATCAACGAGATCGGCAGCGTCAAAAACGTCCCTAAGTTCATCGAAGGCGTGAAGAGCGGGCAGGGCGGACGCCTGATGGGATTCGGCCACCGCGTTTACAAGAGCTACGACCCTCGCGCCAAGATCGTGAAGAAGCTGGCGGACGAGGTATTCAAGATTGTGGGTGTCGACAAGGACCTGGAGATCGCGCTGGAGCTCGAGCGGATCGCGCTATCGGACGACTACTTCGTGTCGCGCAAGCTGTATCCGAATGTGGATTTCTACACGGGGCTGATCTACCGCTCGATGGCGTTTCCCACCGATTTCTTCACCGTTCTGTTCGCGATTGGGCGGATGCCCGGCTGGCTGGCGCAGTGGGAGGAGATGCTGCTCGACAAGGAGCAGAAGATCGCCCGACCCCGGCAGATTTACACGGGGCCGGCGGAGAGACCCTACAAGACTCTGCTGGCGAAGAAAGCGTAGCCGCGACGGCGCTCAGCCGACCGCGAATTCCTCGACGCCCTCGGCGGAGAGCAGCGCCCGCTTTACGCCAGGCAACCCGCTGTAGCCGCCGATCGACCCGTCGCTCATCACGACGCGATGACACGGAACGACCACAGCTACCGGATTTGCGCCACAAGCTTGAGCGACAGCGCGCGTAGCCTTTGGTCTGTTGATCGCCTGCGCCACGTCGAGATACGTGCGCGTCTTGCCGGCCGGTATCGCGAGCAGCTGGTTCCACACCTCGCGCTGGAACTCGGTTCCCTGAAGATCGAGGGGCAGCGACGCGTCGAGCCGACGTCCGGCGATCCTCGCCAGCACAGTCTCCAGCGCCGGCTTGAGCGCGGCGTCGTCGCGTTCGATCTCGGCCTTCGGAAAGTGCGCGCGTAGTGAGTCTTCCGCGCCTTCGGCCGATTCTCTGATCGTAACCGTGCAAACGCCTTTGTCCGTTGCGGCAACGAGGACGCTGCCGAGCGCGCTGTCACCAGTCGTGAACCGTATCGCCATGTGATTCCTCCGCTCCTATGATCCCGCAACAATTCGCGGGTGTCGCTCAGCCAGCCGCATCGCTTTGAACCGCGCTGAATCCTTCCTATCGCTGCGTACGGTAGCCTGGTCCCCGCAGCGCGCGACCGGGCAGCGCATTCGTCAGACGTCCGGCGTCCATCACCGGAACTCCGTTCACGAAAACGTAGCTGACTCCGGTCGCCAGCTGCGCCGGTTCCTCGTACGTCGATCGGTCGATGATGGTCGTGGGATCGAAGATCGTGATGTCGGCGAACATGCCCGGCTTGAGCAGCCCGCGATCGCTCAAGCCAACCCGCTGCGCGGCGAGCGACGTCATCTTCCGAATCGCGAACTCGAGCGTGATCACCGAATCCTGACGAACATACCGCCCGAGTATTCGCGGGAATGTCCCGAACGCCCGGGGATGCTCGCGATCGGTGAATTTCCCGGTGGAATCCGGGCTCAACGCACCCGCGTCCTGCCCGACCGACACCCACGGCTGCCTCATCGCCAGCCGCAGCGCCTCCTCGTTG
This sequence comes from Gemmatimonadaceae bacterium, assembly GCA_036502385.1. Lineage (GTDB taxonomy): Bacteria > Gemmatimonadota > Gemmatimonadetes > Gemmatimonadales > Gemmatimonadaceae > UBA4720. Next base: position 3,633 of record DASXYR010000045.1, on the reverse strand, counting down.
AATGAAAAGTAGATCGCGCCCGTTCTTCCTCTGTCGGCGATCAGGATGTCGAACGCGGCATCGTAGGCGTCCTCTCCTCGCAGCTTGCCGGCATCCGTCAGCAGCATCCCCTCGTACTTCTTGAGCGAATCGGCGACGACGTCGTTGATCATCGTCCTTGCGGCGGTGCGGATCCCCGCCGCGCTATCCTGCCCGAGCTCCATCTTGAGGCGCGCGCGCACCGCGGGATCCTTGAGTCGCATCACGAGAGAATCGGATCCGCCCTCCTGCACCCAGGTGTTGAGCATCGCGGCCAACCCGGTCGCGCTGGCGATGTACGGATACTGGTCGGCCGTAATATCTACTCCTGCTGCGCGCGCGGAATCTATGAGCGCGACGGCCTGCTGCATCTGCTCGAGCGTCCGTGACTTGATGTGCCGTATCTCCGCCCACGTCCCCGCGCCCGCGGCGATCTGGATCGTCTCACGAATCGCATCGATGAGCCCCGCCCCTTCGCTCCTGATGTGCGCCGCGTAGCCACCCTTGTACGGCGTAGCGTACTTCGTCAGCGCGATCAGCTCGTCGGTCGAAAAGAAGGTGCTCGGCAGATAGATCAATCCCGTACCGACCCCGAACGCTCCATCCCGCATCGCCGAATCGATCAGCGCACCCATCTGCTTCATCTCGGCGTCGGTGGGATGGCGCGTCAATTCTCCCATCACCGCCTGTCGAACCGAGCTGGTGCCGACGTAAGTCCCGAGATTGATCGCAGTCCCGTTTTTCTCGAGGTAGGTGAAGTACTCACCGAGCGAGCTCCACGGATATCTGGGGTTCGGCTGCTCGCCTAGTGCGACGATCGGCCACGCCGAATGCACCTCGCCGGTGATCTCGCTCGTAATTCCCTGCGTGATCTTCGAGACCGCGTGCGGCCCGCGCAGAATGCTCAGCTCGGAGTGGCCGAGCATGTCGATGAATCCCGGCGCGACAATCTGCCCATTTGCATCGATGACGCGCTGGGCTTTAAGTCCCGAAACCGAAGGCCCGACGTAGGCAATTCGATCGCCGACAATTCCAACGCTGCCACGATACCAGGGATTGCCGGTGCCATCGACAATCCGCGCGTTGGCGATGAGGATGTCATACCGCGTCCCTGCCGGTCCCCGCGGAACAGACGCGCACGCGGCAGTAAGCGTGATCGCTAGAGCAGAGAGTATTCGGGTGATTCGCATCCGTCGGTTTGTTTAGAGTCGTGGTAGTAGCCCGCAACACCGAGCCGCCTCGCCCACAGCCCCTAGCCGGTTGTGTTCAGTTGAAGCTCGCCAGTTATCGAGAGCCTACGATATTTTCTGAGTTTTCTTCTTCAGGAAGTCCATCAGGATGAACTGCCCCAGTGTCATGGTATTCGTGAAGTACGCCTTGCCCTTGCTGATCTCCGATACGCGCTTCACGAATTCCACCAGGGCGCGGTCGCGCGCGAGCATGAAGGTATTGATCAGGATTCCCGCCCGCCGGCAGTTGGCCACCTCGCGCAGAGTCGTCGCGATGACGGTTGCATCAAGCCCCATCGAGTTCTTGTAGATCTGCCCGTTGGGCATCGTCATCGCGCTGGGCTTCCCATCGGTGATCATGACGATCTGCCGCATGTCCTTCTTCTGCGCCATCAGAAGCCGCCGCGCCAGCTTGAGTCCCTCAGCCGTGTTGGTGTGATACGGGCCGACCTGCGCCTGAGGCAGCGTGGACAATGGGATTTCCTCCGCGGAATCGTGAAAGAGCACGACCTGGAGCGTATCTCCCGGGAACTGCGTCCGGATCAGGTGCGTGAGCGCCAGCGCCACCTTCTTCGCGGGGGTGAACCGGTCCTCGCCGTAGAGAATCATCGAGTGCGACGTGTCGAGCATGAGCACCGTCGCGCACGACGAGCGGTACTCCGCCTGTCGCACCATTACGTCGCTGTACTCGAGATCCATCGGAATCTCGAGGGACCCGGTGCGCGCCAGAGAATTCTTGAGAGTCTCGATGACGTCGATGTTCAGCACGTCGCCGAACTCGTACTCCTTGCTGTACCCGTCGGACTCGATGCCCGTGGCGAGGTGCGGCGTGTCGTGTGAGCCGAAGCTCGATTTTCCGAGTGAGCTCAGGATGTGGCGCAGACTCTTGTAGCCGAGGAAGTCGATGCCCTTATCGGTGAGATTGAACTGGACGCTCTTGGATGCGCCGTGCGCGAGACCTCCGCGCCCTTCCACCGGTTGGTGGCCGGCGGGCACCTGCGGTGGTGCCTGGAGGTTCAGGTAGCCCTCGGCGGCCAGCTTCTGAATCAGGCTGTCGAGAAGCTCGCTGAGCTTTTCCTGAGACTCCTTGGTACCGTCGCCGCGTAGCGCTTCGAGCAGCTCCGGCGTGAACTGACCGCTCTCGATCAGCGCATCGAGAATCGCCTGGCGAAGCGCCTCGACCGAGCGATCGGGCTCTGAATCGAAGTCGTCGAAATACGGATTGAAGTTCTGCCCGCCAGCGAAGCCAGACTGGAGTAAAAAATCCGCCAGCTTGTCGAGGAGCGCCTGAAGATCGACCGCGTCCGCAGCTTCCGGGCTGAACTTCGAGTAAGTGTGGAAGCGCATATCTCTAACATACAACCCGGGCGTAGGACGTGTATAATCCCTCCCAATGCCGCTGACGCCCGCCCGCCCCGTACGACGTTCGATCAACCCGTTCAGGGCACTGCAGGTCCACCGCAACTTCCGGCTCTTCTGGACCGGACAGACCGTCTCACTCATCGGGACGTGGATGCAGCAGGTGGGCGTGGGGTGGCTCGCGCTCGAGATGACGAACAGCGCGTTCATGGTTGGCCTGGTCAGTGCCGCCGGCAGCTTTCCAGTGCTGCTCTTCTCGCTTTATGGCGGTGTGGTGGCGGACCGCGTGAGCAAGCTCCGCATCGTCATTATCTGCCAGGCGCTTCTCCTGACGGAAGCCACGGCTCTCTGGTGGTTCACGTGGAGTGGCCGGATCAACATTCATTGGCTCCTCGCGCTCGCGACCTTCGGCGGAGTGGTCTCGGCGTTCGAGATTCCCGCGCGGCAGTCGATGATCGTTGAGCTCGTCACACGCGAGGATATTGTCGACGCCATCGCGCTCAACTCCGGCGGTTTCAATCTCGCGCGCATCGTCGGTCCTTCGATCGCGGCGGTCGTCCTCGCGAAGTTCGGTCTTGCGTGGTGCTTCGGCATCGATGCCATCAGCTATCTCGCAGTCCTCGGCAGTCTGTCGCAGGTCAGGCTGCCCAAGTGGACGCCGGTCCAGCACCTCGTGTCGCCGTTCGAGCAGCTGAAGCAGGGTGTCGATTACATCCGCGGGTCGCGCGCGGTGTCAGGGCTGATGGGGATCATCGCCGTCTATTCGATATTCGGCTTTCAGTACCTGACGATGATGCCGGTCGTAGCAAGGGATGTTCTGCACACGGGAGCCAGCGGATACGGTCTCCTTCTTACATTCGTCGGCATCGGCGCGCTGACCGGAGCGTTGTCGCTTGCCGGACTGGGCGCGCGAATCAGACGGGGCCGACTGTTCAACGTCACGGCATACGCTTTTCCGGGACTGACGATCCTCTTTTCACTGACGCGCTCTATCCATCTCGCAGCGGTCGTTCTCATTCTCATGGGA
>DASXYR010000044.1:0-13922 GCA_036502385.1 Gemmatimonadaceae bacterium | reverse complement strand
CGAGGGTCAACTCGAAGCATAGGCACTCTTCGTACGTCGATTCCAGCAAGCCAGGACCGAGGAGACGGTGCACTTCTATTGCGGCGCCGATGATGCGATGAGTGAGTGGATCATCGTTGACATTCCATCTTTTCGTGGAATCTGCCGGGTTCATTCGGGAAGAATTACTCCGTCGGGACTCGTGGGGTAACCGTTTAGCCGACGATAGGACCAGAAAGGCGCAGTAACAACAGCATCCTCACCGGTCTCACCGGTCTCGCAGATCGTACCCGCTGCCATATAGAACGGCTAACGAGTGACAAAGGGTTTGAACTGACCAACTGCGATCGGCTAACGTACAATGCCTGGCTAAGCCCCCCGACAGGCGTTCCGCATAGAAAAGGATGGCCGTTCTAAAGCTCAGCCTTGCAATAGTAGCCCTTCGGCGAAATTTTAGGTCCTCGCGAAGGAGGATTATTTGGCAGGGTACGATTTCACGAATCGACTGCGTGGCGCGCTGATCAAGGCGCGCGAAGAGGCGCAGCTCCGCAGCCACGATCAGGTTGGCACCGAGCATCTGCTTCTCGGCCTTCTGGCCGAGGACGATACGCTCGTCATGGACGTTCTCGAGAACCTCGGCACCCAGGGTCCCGATCTTCAGAACGCCATCGAGGAGCGGCTCGTCGATGGAAAGCCGAATCCGCGAGGAAGAGCGACCGACCGGCCTTACAGTCCCCGCGCGCGCGTCGTCCTCGATCAAGCGATCGCGACAGCGCACGAGTTCGGCGACGGATACGTGGGCACGCAGCATCTGCTCCTCGGGCTCATGCTGGAGAATCACGGCATCGCGGCCCAGACGCTTAGCGCCGCCGGATTGTCAGAGCCCCAGCTCCGCCGCGAGATCGTCCGGCTGCTGCAAGGCGAGGGAGTGGCAGCGCTGATCGATGTCCCGGAGATGAGCTCCGACCTCCAGGTTCCCCTCAGCATCGCCGTCGAGGTGCACTACGGCGACGGCTCGACCGCCAAGAAAATCTTTACCTCGAAGGACGAGGCGATCGGATTTCTCCGCGACAGATCGGGCGAGTAGCTACCGCTCGAGCTCCTTCATTCGCCTCACCGCAATCCGGATCGGGACGAAGGTAGCCGCCAGACAAAGCAGACCAGCTCCGCCGAAGCCAAGCCACAGCCCCGCAATGGTCGGCCGCGTGTGCAGCAGATTCGACGCCGCGTAGAGATAGACTGGCCGCGCTTCCGCCATGATCACGAGCGCTATCAGCGCGACTGACGCCATCATCAGCACCAGCCCGCCAAAGGACGTCGGTATCTGGGCGGCGTTCTCGGTGTTGAACTTGGGGAAGAGCGCGCCGAATCCGAGCGCGAGCCCCGCGATGGCGAACGTCATCATCGTGATGGTGAAGACGGACACCGCCATCATGAATCCGCTCACCTCGAGCAGCACGTCGGTCGCGAACACGAGAACGAGCGCGAGCACCAATAGCGGGATCGTGCCGACCCAGAACTTCGACCAGAGCAGCTGCCGCATCTCGAGCGGGCTCGACCGCAGCAGCCAGAGAGTGCGTCCCTCGAGGCTGATTCCCGGAAAGATGAAGCGCGCTGCTATAGATGCGAGTACGAATCCCGCCAGGATGAGATTCACGAACGGAATCACGTTGGCGAGAAAGAACGTCACGCCTTCTCCATGGATCGGAAGGAACTTGATGTTGAAGACGTAGACGACAACGAGCACCGTGAGCAGAATGAGCTGCGACCATTGCGTAGTGTCGCGGAAAAAGAGCCGCATCTCCTTCAGCACCAGCTCTCGCCGCATCACGCCCCACGGGGTCAGCAGTCTTCCCACGAATCGTCCCGCACTGCCCTGACGCACGAGCCGCTCGCCGCTCTCCTGCGCCTTGCTGAAGCCGCGCGTGTACAGCCAGCGGTGCAGCAAGGCTCCGAACACGATCGCGACCGCGGCGGTCGACCAGAGGAGATAGAAGGGAAGCATCTCGGGGTCCTTCCCCAGCCACGACATGATTCCCTGCGCTGCCCATTCGCTCGGCATCCACGACGACGTCGGGGTGCGCAGCGCCGAGATGAAGCCGACGAGCGAGCGGAATCCTTCAGGCCGTGCGAGGCGTTCTGGCCGCACCAGACGCAACACCAGCACGAGTCCGGCTGCCGACAGCACAGCGATGACGCTGAGGATGTCGCGCGTTCGGCGCGCGGGGAAAATATTGACGAGCAGCAGGGTGATCGCGCTGCCGATCGCGGCGGGGATGAAGAGGAACGGGATCATTGCCACTACTGCGACGACGGGAAAGAGAAATCCTCCTTCGTAGCTGATTCCATACGCTGTCAGCACGGGCGTGGCGATGAGCACCACCATCCAGCTCGAGTGCACGGTCGTTTCCAGCAGCTTCGCTCCATACAGTCGGAGCCAGTCCACCGGCGCGGCCACCAGCAGATCCAGATCTTTGGCCAGGAAAAAACTCGAGAGCGCCGTGACGACGTTGGAAAGAATCAGAATTCCGAACAGGCTCACAAGCATCACACCAAGCAGTTTTCCGGCGAGGAGCGCGCCGATCTCGGGAATGCCGTGGAAGTAGCGCAGCAGTCGATAGAGCAGGCCGAACACGAACGCCCAGAACACGCCGCCGATCAGCGTGAACAGTATGATCCGGCCGGACTTGTTCTCGGTCTTGCCGAGAGGTCTGGCGCGCGCCGAAATGATCTTTGGCGAGAGGACATGCCGGAGACTCGGCGAGTCGCGCAGCTCGGGCGCGACGCCGATCGCCGGTAGCTCGAGCGTGCGGCTGGTCACGCGAGACTCCCCGACAGACTACGCATCGAGAACCTCCATTGCGTCTCTCGCCGCGCGTTCTCCGGTGAGCTTGAGGAAGATCTCCTCGAGTCCGCCGCCTCCCGTCGCCTCATCGCGCAGATCCTGAATTGTGCCCACCGACCGGATCTTTCCATGCTGGATGATCGCCACGCGGTCGCAGAGTGCTTCCGCTACTTCGAGTGTGTGCGTCGACATCATGATCGTGTGTCCACGTCTCACGTACTCGCGGAACAGGTCCTTGAGAATTCGCGCCGCCTTCGGATCGAGCCCGACCATCGGCTCGTCGACGACTATTACTTCGGGGCGGTGAATGAACGCGCTCGAGATGATCAGCTTCTGCCGCATTCCGTGGCTGTAGCTCTCGACGAGCTCGTCGGCCCAATCCTCGAGATCGAACAGCGCCATCAGCTCGCGTCCGCGGTGCTCGACCTTGTCTCCATCCTGCCCATAGAGTCCGGCGACGAAACGCAGGAATTCCGCTCCAGTGAGCTTGTCGTAGATGAACGGTCGGTCGGGAATGAAGCCGAGCTTCGATTTCGCGGCGAGGGGATCCTTTGCCAGGTCGATTCCGGCGAGATGAATGGTTCCACTCGTCGGCTGCAGAATCCCGGCGATCATGCGCAGCGTGGTCGTCTTTCCCGCGCCGTTGGGCCCGAGGAATCCGAAGAGCTCGCCGTCGGGAACACTCAGATCAATGGAATCGACGGCCGTGAACGAGCCGTATTTCTTCGTCAGACTCTTGAGTTCGATCATTTGGTTTTCGGATTCCTGAAGGCGAGCTCGAATGCCGTGCGAGTCGCGGAGAGATCGCCGGCTTGTGCTGCAACAACGCGTCCGTCGGCGTCGACCCATGCGACGAGTCCGTACGGCACGCCGTCCAGGCGCCAGGCGCGAACGGTGTCTCGGTGCGCCACGGACCAGTCGCCATTCTTTTCCATCGTTGCGCTGTCGACGACGGTAAAGAGCGACTCCGCCGCGATCCGAAGCGTCGGCCGTGCCACTGTGCGCGTCGTGGGATCGAACACGGATAGGCTCTGGCTTCTGCCGACCTTCGGGTCGCCGCCCAGCATGAAGACGATCGACGCGAGCGTGGGAGTGAACAGCGGGGCGGCGAACGTGTATCGAGCCGGCGGGTGATGCGTGGCTTTTTTCCCGGCGATGAAAATCGTCGTGTCGCCCTGGATGGTGGCGTTGAGCGATGACGGATTCGTCGCTCTCGAGATGGCGGCGCTCATGTCGATCAGGTGCAGCCCGCGCGTCAATCTCGTCTGCCAGCGGGCAGTTGTGTGGTTACGACCATCAGCTTCGATCGCGGGAAAATCGCCGACGAAATATTCCTCGCTCTGGAGCCCATTCTCGGCGGTGTCGAGCGCAGACGATGCGGCCCCAATCCGCTCTCCCCCGCGCTCGATCGTATAGTAGAACGTCGCCGGCTGCAGTCTGAGCGCGACTTCCGCAAGCTTCTGCGCGTCGCTGCGGTTGGCGTTCCTCTCCACCATGAACGCCAGTCCGCCAAGCCAGAGCGCGACGATGAGGGCGGCGAAGAGACCGCGTTTGGACATCACTTTTGGTTGAGTCGAAAATAGGGCTGGTGCTTCACCCCTATAGGACGATTTAGACGATCGTGAGACTCGTCTCGTCGTTGATCCATCCCAGGTAGCGTTCCAGTCCACCAGTCACGGGAACCGCGAGCAGCTCTGGCACCTTGTAGGGATGAAATTCCTTGAAGGCGCGCTCGAGGCCGTGGATCGCGCCGGACCGGGTCTTCAGCATCACCACCACCTCGGTCTCGTCGGCAAGCTTGTCCTCCCACCGGTAGAGCGATCGCGTTCCCGGGAGGATGGTACCGCACGCGACCAAACGCCTCTCCAGCAACAACTTGACGAACTTCACCGCCTCCTCTGAGGTGGCGAGCGTGGTGAGTACGACGACGGCGTCGGTGTGGCCCAAGTCTCAGTCCGCGTTAGGGTTGGCGCCACAGAATCTAACCTTTGGGGTATGATTTGTGACATTCATTGTTACAAAAGTGCCGGTGGTGACCGGGTGTGGCCCCAACACATCATTAGGCCATCCCCTTTTTGGTCCTGAATGCTCGACCCCAATCTCTACATCAATCGTGAGCTGAGCTGGCTCGAATTCAACCTTCGCGTTCTCCACGAGGCGTTCGATCCGAGAAACCCGCTGCTCGAGCGTCTGAAGTTCCTTTCGATTTTCAGCACGAATCTCGACGAGTTCTACATGGTGCGCGTGGCCGGCCTCCGCCGCCAGATCGCGGCCGGTGTCCAGCATTGGCCCGCCGATGGGATGTCGCCGACCGAGCAGCTCGCCGCCATCACCAAGCGCGTCGCCGAGCTGATGGCTCTCCAGCACAAGTGTCTCTACGACCACCTGCTGCCCGAGCTCGATGCGCACGGAATCAAGCTGGTCGGCATGTCCGAGCTCACGCCGGAAGAATGGCTGGTGGCCGACCAGTTCTTCGAGTCGCAGGTCTTTCCAGTTTTGACGCCGCTCGCGGTCGATCCCGGTCATCCCTTCCCGTACATCTCCAATCTCTCGCTGTCGCTCGCGGTGCAGATCTTTGACCGGACGACGGGCCTGACGCGTTTCGCGCGCGTGAAAGTGCCGAAGAGTCTTCCACGCTGGATCCCATTCGGCCGCGCCAACCACTTCGTCCCACTCGAGCAGGTAATCGGCGCCAACCTCGGCGCGCTTTTTCCCGGAATGGAGATCCAGAGCTACAACACGTTTCGCGTCACGAGATACTCCGACCTCGAGCTCGCGCACTCCGATGAAGACGACGATTTGCTCACCGTCATCGAGGAGCAGGTTTTCCAGCGGCGCTTCGCCGAGGTCGTGCGTGTGGAAGTGGAAACGGGAACGCCGAAGGACCTGAGAGATCTTCTTCTGGGTGAGCTTCTCGAGGATCAACCGCCCGAGATGCCTTCGCTAACCGAAGCCGACCTCGTCGAGACCGGTCCGCTGCTCGACCTGGGCGATCTCATGTGGCTCGCCATGCTCGAAATTCCCGAGCTCAGGGATCCCCCTTTCAATCCGGTCATCCCGCCGGAGCTGCGCGACACCACGCGCTCGATCTTCGACGCGATTCGCGAGCGGGACATCCTGGTCTACCATCCCTTTGATTCGTTCACCGCGTCGGTGGAGCATTTCCTTACATCCGCGGCCGTCGATCCGAATGTGCTGGCGATCAAGATGACGCTCTACCGCACCTCCGGCGACACGCCGATCGTGCGCGCCCTCACCGAAGCGGCGCAGCGCGGTAAGCAGGTCGCCGTTCTGATCGAGCTCCAGGCCCGCTTCGACGAGGTGAACAACATTACCTGGGCGCGCACGCTGGAAGGTTACGGGGTGCACGTCGCGTACGGTTTGCCTGGTTTGAAGACGCATACCAAGACTGTATTGGTGGTGAGACGCGAAGCCGACGGCATTCGCCGCTACTCGCATATCGGCTCTGGTAACTACAACTCGAAGACCGCACGCGTCTACACGGACCTCGGGCTTCTCACGTCGAGCCCTTCGATCGGCGCCGATCTCACCGATCTCTTCAACGCGCTCACCGGTTTTTCGCGGCAGAGCGAGTACCGTAATCTGCTCGTCGCTCCGCACAACATGCGTCAGCGATTCACGGAGATGATCAAGAGGGAAGCGGATCTCGCCCGGGCCGGAAAGAAGGGACGCATCATCGCGAAGATGAACGCGCTGGTGGATCCCGAGATTATTCAGCACCTCTACGACGCGTCACAGGCCGGCGCCGAGATCGATCTGATCGTCCGCGGAATCTGTTGCCTCAGGCCCGGAATTGCGGGCATCAGCGACCACATCCGCGTGATCAGCATCATCGGGCGCTTCCTCGAGCATTCCCGAATCTTTTATTTCGGCAATGACGGAGACGAGGAGCTGTACTTCGGATCCGCGGACTGGATGCCTCGCAACTTCGATCGTCGCATCGAGGTCGTCGCGCCCATCGAGGATCAGCGGCTGCATGAGCGCGTTTCCACGCTGCTCGAGGGCTGCCTCGCCGACAACCGTCAGGCCTGGGATCTCCATCCCGACGGAACCTACGTGCAGAGAAAGCCCGGCAATCAACCGGTCATCTTCACCCATGAGCGCCTGCTCGTCAATTCATGGGGGATGCAGCCGCTGCCTGAGCCGACGGCAAGCAACAACGGTGCGGACATGCCCCACGCGGAAAGGACGGCGCGACTTCAGTCGGCGGTGCCGACCTCGTCGTCGTAAGTCATCACGGTTCCGTCGGGGGCGACGATCTCCACGGGCACGCCTGAAACTTCGGAGAGAAGGTTGGACTTGCGGCTCGCTCCCCACAGCTCGAGTCGCAGCTTGTCGGTCTGACGCGTTGGGACCGCCGTCAATCGCAGCGCGCGCTCCATCCAGCGCACCTTCACTTCAGCGACGGCGCCCGCGTGTCCCCTGTCGAATCCGTCCGCCACGCGCAGAATCCCGGAGAGCCGCTTGATCGTTTCGCGCAGCGACTTGTCGAGACCACCGTAGTTTCTCTGCTTCTTCTTGGGCTCGGCGCCGCGATGGTAACGCGCCACGTTTGCGACGATGATCTGATCCGCCGGCGTCATCCCCAGCAGCTCGGCGTGCTCGATCAGGTGGTATGAGTGCTTGTTGTGCTTGTCGTAGCTGATGTGATATCCGATGTCGTGCAGCAGCGCGGCGTCGGCGAGCAGCTTTCGGTCTTCGGTACTGCACCCGAGGCGCTGTCCGATTGAGTCGAAGATCTGGAGCGCCAGCTTCTGAACGTGTCTCGAGTGCGGCTCCTCATAATGCGACTTCTCCGCCAGCTCTCGAACGGATCGTTCGCGGGCTTCTCCGGGGTCGGCAGATTCGGGCTTGACGTGCGCGCTCTCCAGCAGAATCCCCTCGCGAATACCATACGCGGAAACCACGAGCTCCTTGGCGTCCAGGCGCGCCGCGACTTCCGCAGCCACCGCGAGTCCGCCAACGATGATGTCCGCTCGCGCGGCGTTCAGCCCAGGGACGCCCTGCCGCTCGCCGGGCCCCATGTTGTGCAGGAGATCCACAATGTGCTCGAGCTCGACGCGCGGGATCACTGTGCCGTGTACCGTCTTCGCGTTCTCGATTCCTGTTCGCGCCAGATAGATCGTCGCGAGACTGGTGAAGGTCCCGCCCGAGCAGATGATTTGCCCCGTGTGCCAGTGGCGCGCCGACACGTGCTCGCGCAGCTCTGAGCGGACGTGCTTGCGCAGCTTACGCATTGCCTTCTTCTTGGCGGGCGGGACGAGATACTCCTCGGTCACGCGGATTGCGCCGACCGGCAGCGATATGAGACGCTCGACGAGACCGTCGGCGCTCAGCGCCAGCTCGAGCGAGCCGCCGCCGATGTCCATCACCACCGCGCGTCCCACGCCGAGATCGAAATGCGCCAGCGCGCTCCGAAAGCTTAGTCGCGCTTCATCTTCGCCACGAAGGATCCTGATCTTCAGTCCGGTTTCCGCGCGCACGAGCTTGAGGAAGTCCTCGCCGTTGCTTGCTTCACGTACCGCGCTCGTGGCGATGACCTCGGTTCGCTTCACGCCGAGCTGGTTGGACAGGGTCGCCATCCTGCTGAGGGTGCTGAGCGCATTTTGAATCGCGATCTCGCCCAGTGATCCGTTCTTGTGTAGTCCCGCGCCCAGCCTAGGCGCCGCCTTCATTTCGTCGACGACGCGAATGACGCCACTCGGTGAGACATCGGCAATCGTCTGCCGAATCGAGTTCGAGCCGATGTCGATAGCCGAGATGCGGACATCCGCATCGTTCCTGAGTTGAGGAACGCCGGTGCTGCTGAGACTCAGGTATGAATTGGGCGAAGGACTCATGATAGAAAGCTGACGGATTGCAACGCCAAACGAAACCTCTCGCTAGTAGTGCGTCAGTTCCGACCTGAATATTTCTTGCCACTGATTAGCCACTCTATATGCCAAGCGGGCACGACCTGCGAGACCGGTGAGACCGGTGAGAATGCTGTTTTTGGTGTCCTTTTCTCGTCCTATCATCGACTAAACGATCAGCTGAATTTCAATTCTATTCCATTGGAAACCGACATTCGGGGTCTGAACAAATCGAATTCCTCACCGGTCTCACCGGTCTCCCTGCTCTTCCCCCGTCCATCCAAAACTAGGATTTCAAAGCCGGACAAAACCGAGCTGATCACCTACTCTCTCGGTTGGTCGGACTAGTGGCACCTGCCTGCGCCCGAATCCCAGACCCCACCGTCCGTATCGATGAAGGCGTGACGATACTCGCCGGCGCCGAGCGCGAGCTTCAGAATGCCGAAATGGTGGGCAACCTGTGCGGCGGAGTTGGGCATCGCCGGTTTGTGAAGATCGCGAAGCACTCCACCGCCCGTTCCGGCGACGATCTCGGTCATTCCCCGCGTCGAGTCGACGACACCTGCCGACGTCTGCGGAAGGAAGCGCTCGTAGTGGTGCTCGTGGCCGTTGATCACGAGATCGACGTTCGCCTTGTCCATTATGTCCCACACCGTCTGCATTTCAGGCGTGCCCGGGTAATAGATCCCGGAGCTGAATCGTGGACGATGGAAATACACGAGTGTGCACAACGCGGGATGAGCCTTAAGGTCCTGACGCAGCCAGCCCTCCTGCGTGCGGGCGTGAGAAGGATCGGGATCCTCGAAATACAGCTCGCTGTTGAGCGACACGACGTGCCAGTTCCCAACGTCGTAGCTGTAGTACCCTCTTCCGCTCGGTCCCGCGCTCTGGCCGAAGAATCGAAAGTACGGGTCGAGATTTCCGCTGTCGTAGTCGTGATTTCCGGGAGACGGTCGGATCACTTTCATTATTCTCGGCCGGCCCCACGACGATCCGAAGCACCGCTGGAGATCGCTGTCCACACCGCTCGAGCCCGATGGATACGCGTTGTCTCCAAGAGTGGCGACAACACTCTGCACATTGTGCGCGCTATCGTCGGCAAGAGTTCTCTCGACCAGCGCGGCCGTTCCCTCATCACCGCTCTTTCCGCAGACCGCGATGTCGCCGGCGGCGAGCATCACTGGCGCACCCGCCAGTACCGATTCCACCTGGTCGGGCGGAAGCTCGGTCGCCGGCGTCGGTTTTTCTTCCCGGGAGCAGCCGGCGAAAAGAAGTATCAGAGCGAGCGCTTTACAGCGCGAAGCCGACACTCGTTGTGAACTTGTGGCCGCTGCGATTCGTGAATAGCACATTCACGCTCTTTCCCGGATCGAGGAATCCTACCCAGAAGCCCGCGCCTGCCGCCTTCTGCCAGCCGCCCGGCGACTGTCCGTTGAGATAAACGCGCCCCATGTCCATGAATCCAAGCGCGCCGACGTCGAGCGGGAGAATGAATGGGAATTTTGCGATCGGAACGCGCAGCTCGGAAGTCCCATAGACCGACGCGTCGCCCGCATACCGCTGCTTCTCTTCCGTTCTGAAGGTCTCGGAGCCTCCGAGGAACGCGGCGTCGAAGTACGGGAATGGACCCCACAGTTTCTTGCCGCCAGCCCGAAGCGCGAGCACCGGTTTCTTCGGCGCGGGGAACGTGAAAAAGGCCTCCGCAAATCCATCGAGCGACTCATACGGCTTGACGACGTCCCACATCGCCGGGTAGCCAGTGCCTGCCACGTCGAGCACGAAACGCGGCTTGAGCGTGTCCGGCAGCGTCACCCACTTGGAATCGATACGCGCGTGCAGCTGCATTCCCGCCTGGCCGAACTTGGTGAAGCCGTACGGCTGCAGCTGCGCGATGAATCGGTTGGCAACACTATCCGTCGTCGTGTACCGCACTATCGGCCCGAGCGAGATGTCGCTGACGGGACTGAGCGACTGGCCGATCGCGGGGCGGATTTCCCACTGACGCTCCCTCACGTCGTAGAAGCGTCCACGCAGATCCGGCACGTCGTTGCCGAAGCCGTGGAACTGGACGACTTCGAACTGCGACATGTGCGCCGTCACCGGGAAGTGCGTGTCGGATTCCTCGAGCCGCTTGTCGAGCTCGCTCCGAATGCGCATGCGGTTGCTCGCCGTCGAGTAGCCAAGATCTGCTTCCAGCATGCTCGAGTACGGAACGTCGCGGAATCCGTATCTGTAGAGCGCGGCACCCACAACCGGATAGATGCCGAGCCCGCGCTGCGAGTGGATTCCAACCACGGGCTTGATCGATGACCCGCGATCCACCTGCGGAGGAATCAGCGTGCCGTAGTCGTGCAGCCATGGCCGGCGGTTGAACTGATGATTGAAGGCGTTGTCGACGTTGAGAAGAATATCGACGGTGTCCCTCGCGTACTTGACGTCAGTCACTGTGCCCGCGTCGTAGAAGCGCGTTGGATTTCTCTTCCCGCCGACTGTCGAGAGATCGACGAGGGAGTTCGATCCGTTGCCGCCGATTACTCTGACGAGGATGCTGTTCCGCACTACCCCCTGAACTGTCGCCTTGTCGTTGCCGCCGTGGAGATAGATGCGTATCTCCTTCGTGTCGCGCGCATCGAATCTCCGTTGGAAATACGGCGCGCTCCCGCCCGACTGAATGGTCACATCGACGATGCCATCGCCGGATCGAGTGACAGTTGCTTCGTCGTCGGCATCGGTACCGTGGATGTCCGCCACCTTCCACAGCTCGCCGTAATACCGATTGGCAACAGCGGGCAGCGCATCTCTCCGCGCCTTGAGCGCGCGCGCTACTCGCTGCGATGTCGGCGCGTACTCGGGTGGCATCTCCATCATCGCCCGGTCGATGACATCGTCAGTGATGGTTCGCTTGACGCTGTTGGCGACCGAGTCCCAGACGAACCTGTCGAGGCTCGAAAGCGCACGCCGATCAAACTCGCCCGCGTTGGCAAACAGTGCCGTCGGGTCCGGATACCTCGGCCCGAACGTGATGAGGCTCGGCTGCGCGAGGCGGGCCATCTTGAGAATGAGCCCCTCGTACGATACGAAGACCTTGTCGCGGTCTCTCGGGAGCGGCTCCCACGGGACTTCACCCTCTTTCCCGGTGCGAATCCACTTCCATTGGTCGGGATGGCGATCGTTGTCACCGAGCAGCATGTCCATCATGACTGCCGTCAAAAGCTGACGCTGGTCGATCTGCTCGCTCGGGTCGGTATTGATATTCTCGAGCAGCTTGTCGCTGTCAATGATATCGTCCGCGCCCGACGGGAATCCGCGTCCGTTCTTTGGAACGGCCGGGTACTCCTCGAGCGCACCAAGCATCCCCGCGTATTCTTTGCGGAATTTCCCGAGGATGGGATCGTCGGGCATCACCGCGACGGTCGGCGTCGGATGGACGATGTTTGCGCGCGCAAGCATCGGAGCGGCGGCAACGCCTGCGGTTGGATGCGATGCGCTTCCCTCATCGCGCACGATGTACCAGATGATCGTCCCCTTGTACTGCTGGGGCAGGATCGTGAATTCCTTCCTTACCGAGCGGAATACCCACTCGCTGCCGTCGGCCCCGTCGAAGCGGAGTGACTTCGTCTGAGCTCCGCCTCCTTCCTTGGTCGGCGTCAATCCACCCGCGAACGACTTGAGGTCGAGAACCGGCACCTTTATCGGTGTCGTCCACGCGTCGCGGTAGTTGTCTCCGAGCAGAGCTCGATGGAAGCTGCCGGCCCGATATAGATCGCCCGCGACTACGACGACGCTGTCGCTGCCAAGTGTGCGCGGCCCCGGAGCGGCCTGCGATTGCGCCGTGCGAAATGAAAGTAAGGTGAGCGACAGGTTGGCGGCGACAAATGCAGCGCGCGCAGTCGTTCTACGCCGGTAATTGACGGTGATGATCATGGCCACTCCCCATGCATCACCTGCGCCATGGATACACGGACAGATCGGCCGGTACATGCGTGGCTTCGTCGCTAATGAGGAGCAGGCTGTCCTTCGTGATCGCCACTCCTTCCGCTTGATTGTGTTCAGCGGCTGATGGAATCGGCCCGGATCGCACCACGTCCCCATCGGGTGTGATCACCGCGAGCGCTCGCTGGTGCGAAGCTACCACGACGTAGTTCCCGGTGACGGGATCGATGTTCATGTCGGACGCATGGAACGACTTCCAGCCGTTTGATCCCGCCAGCTCCGACATCGAAACGGTGATGGTCGTCGGAGGCGTGGAGTCGGTCAGCGGCAGCGGGAGCCGGTAGATCACCATGTCGTGGTTGGCGCCCTTCGTCAGGACTCTCTTGCAAACCAGGACCAGCCGCGAGCTATCCGCCTCGTACGCCATGCTCTCGAACTCGCACTCCTTGCCGAGACGCGTGTCGTATTTCGCGTACGGAACCTCGGTCCCGTCGGCGCCCTCTCTGAACATGTAAATCTTGCCTTTGCTCTCGAGCAGGTAGACGTACGGTCCGGCGATGGTGATCGCCTCGAAATCTCCGTGGGGCAGCCCATCCAGCGCGAACCGCTTCAGGATGATTCCCGCCTTGGGATCGATCTCGTAGATCCTGCCGATCTCGTCGTCGTGCGTCAGCACGGTTCCTCGCGTTGTGAGTGCGAGGCCCGAGATCTCGCGAAGCTCCGTCGGCATGAGCCACTTTGCGATGGGCGAGACTTTCGTGGGATCCGCTTCCGCTGCCGCCACGCGGCGAGCCACCTGCTGTTCGCGCGTCGCGGCGACTTCCTTCAACTGGGCAGCTTTCGCACTGGGAGTTTCGCGGCAACCAGCAGCCAACGCCGCCACGCCCAATGCGAAGGCAACGCCGCGAGCGTCCCTCATCACGCTAGGCGTCTTTCCCGTCCTCCACGGTCTCCCCGCTCTCGAGGGAAGCGGACTCGATCACTTCACCCGCTTGCTGGTGTATCGCCGTGAGAAGGTCGTCGCGCGGAACGGACTTCTTGAGTCTCGTGAGATAATAGATCTCACACGGCTTGCCGACGTTGGTCACGATCTCGTCGAGGTCCCACCGCTTGGTCATTTTATCAAGAACGGCTTCGACCTGCTTCTGGGCCTCGGGGACCTTGTCGGTGATGATGGTCAGAACCGAGTTGAAACGCGCCTTTTTCTTTTTGCCCATCGCATCGCTTACCCGCTCGAAACGGTCTGCGAGTGCGTTTGCCTTCTCCGGCGTCAGCGAGAGAAGGAGGTCTCG
>DASXYR010000043.1:0-3855 GCA_036502385.1 Gemmatimonadaceae bacterium | reverse complement strand
TCACCCGCCAGCCCGCGTAGCATTTCCTCGAGCGCGACGGTCCGGTCGAGGAGTGCCATTCGGACGAGCAGCATCTCGATAAGAAGCTGCTGCTGTCCACTCTTTCTGAAGGTCGGCTCGAGTGCGTTCACCGCGCTGATCATCCGAACAAGATCGCCAGCAGTGAACAAATCCTTGCGATCGGCCAGCGCGGCGGCAGCCGTCGCGGAGACACCATCCGCTTTTCCGTTCAGAACCACGGTGAGCAGCGCGCGCAGGACGTCCGCGAAGCCGGACAGAAACACGCCGAAGTCCACGCCCGCATCTGCCAATCGGGTGACGGCACCGAAGACTTCGCCGGCGCGGTGATCTGCGATGATATCGAGAATCGCGAGGAACTCGTCCTCTGGCACCAGCCCCAGTGCGTCGCGAACGCGCTCCGCGGTTACGGTGCCTTCGCCGATGGAGATGACCTGATCGGCAAGACTCAGCGCATCGCGCATCGAGCCGTCCGCGGCGCGGGCGATCATCGCCAGCGCGTCGTCGGAAGCTTTCACACCTTCCTTCTCGAGCACGGTCGAGAGGCGCCGCGTAATGTCACCGATTCCGATCCGCTTCAGATCGAACCGCTGGAGGCGGCTCAGGACTGGCGCCGCAGCCTGCGCGATTTTCTGCGGCTCGGTCGTAGCAAAGACGAAGATCACGCGCGGCGGCGGCTCCTCGAGAATCTTGAGGAGGGCGTTCCACGCTTCCCGGGTGAGCATGTGCGCTTCGTCGACGATGTACACCTTGTATCGATCATCGCCCGACGGGGCATACATCGCGCGCTCTCGCAGGTCGCGCGCGTCATCCACTCCGCGATTGGACGCCGCGTCGATCTCGACGACGTCGAGACTCGACGAGCCCGTCCAAATCCGCTGGCATGAGATGCAGTCTCCACACGGCTCGCCATCGTCGCGCTTGTTCTCGCAGTTGAGCGCCATAGCGAGAACGCGCGCGAGCGTGGTCTTCCCGACCCCGCGCGGACCGCACAGGAGATACCCGTGCGCGACTCTTCCTCTGGCGATGGCTCCACGCAGCGTATTTGAAACGTGCGACTGGACGGCAACGTCAGCGAAGGTCTTTGGGCGGTATTTGCGGGCTAGTGCGAGAGACATTGCGAGGCGGGAGTACCCCAGGCCTGACGGAGCAACGAAAGACACCGCATGCCGCTGCTACCTTCGGGGTCCTGACGGAGTTAGCGGGCTTACGCCCTCCGGGACCTGGGGCACACGAAATATAGTCGCGCATCAATAGACACGGGAGCTAAGCTGCTACTCAGTTTACTTAACTGAACACTACCGGCCGGGAGCTTTGGGCGGAGCGGCTTGGGGCTACGGGCTTTCGAAATGACGGCGCGCGTTTCGTGCTTTCCCGTTGTCTTCCGTCCGTCGGTGTTTGTAGGACTCAATTCTATTGATCGCTAGATACGCGTCGGACAACATACTCGTACAACAGAGGCCCGAAGCACCTAGCCGTTAAGCCCATAGCCCCCGGCCGGTAGTGTTCAGTTTCGGCTCCCGCGAGCCGCCAGACAAGAAAAGGAAAAGCCCCACCATTCTGATGGGGCCTCTCCTCCGGGAGCGGTGGTGCTCGCGCCCGATAAGTAAGGAGTTAGTGCTTCTTCACGGTGACTGTCGGGGTCTTGATCTTCGCGGAATCGACCACAACCTTCGGAACGGCGACCGTGGTGGTCTGCGTGCCGACGTCGACCGTCGGGGTGTGAATCGTATCCGTCTGCGTTCCAACTACAGGCTTCTCAACCTGATACTCTCCCTCACCCGTCTTTTTGCAAGCCGAGATGGAGACGACGGCCATGATGGCCGCGACTGCTGCTAACTTGCGCACGAGACGCCCTCCAAAAAGTGTGTTCGCCGGAAAGTCCGGCAACATCGCCAATGATACTCAGTCTTCAAACGCTTCGCGCTGTCTCTTTCTGACCCGCCGAAGCTCATACACCTGCGCCACTTCACCACCGATGATAAAGATCAGGGAGGCGTAGTAGACCCAAATAACGACAAGAACCAATGCAGCGACCGTGCCGCTGTAGAAGGAACCGGGGTTAAAGGAGCGAACGTAGGCCGAAAATACCCGTTTTGCCACCTCAAGAAGCACGCTCGTGAACATGGAGGCAATCAGGGCGGTCTTCCAACGGATTTTGCGGTGGGGCAGGAACTTGTACAGACAGAAGAACATCGTCGCGATAAACGAGAACGCGAGTATCTGCCCGAGATTGTACTCGAGCTGGCCCATGATGTCCTTCCGAATACCCAGATCGGCGAGAATAAGCACCCCTCTCGTACTGGCGATAGCGAGGTATGCGCTGAGCGAGGTGTAGGCGACCAGCAGAAGGCTCGACACGAGCGTCATCTCGATGTCGAAAATCTTGCCCGCGATGATACCACGATCGGTATCGATGTCGAAAATGGCCGCTAGAACCGTCCTCAGAGACCCGAATAGGCGCGTCGAGAACCAGATGAATCCAACCGCGGAATAAATACCGAGCGAGCCGCGCCGCTTGATCACCTCGTCCAAAATGGTCGCCGCCGGACCCGAATCGCCCGGCGGATGCGGTGGCAAAAACTTGTCGACGATCGCCAGCACTTCCGCCGACGTCGTGTCGGGAGACTGGTTGAGGAGGTACACCAGGCCGGTCGCCATCAGCAGGAAGAAAGGGACGGCGGCGAGGAGGATATTGAAGCAGATGCCACCGGCGAGAAAGAACACGTTGTCTTCGCCGCTGTTGTCCCAGACCCGCTTCGCGTAATCGCGAAGGAGCCAGCCGAGCCGGGCAGTTAGCCCGCGCTGCGGCACTAGCTCTCTTTGTACGCCGCTTTTCTCTCGGCGATGCGGTGCTCGAGCTCCCCGCGGGTCTCGCGCGCGGCGGCCCGTCCTGCTTCGAATGCATTCGACACCTGCCGCTTCTTGGCGTCGACCGCCTCGAAGGTCGCCTCGATTCTCTCCTCGACCGACGCCCGGACATCCTGGAATTTGTCGGCGACCGTGCCGCTCAGATCCTCGACGAGATCCTGCGCCGCTTCCTGGGCGCGCCGAGCCCGGCGGCCTATCTCGCGGCGCGTCTCTTCACCGCTTTGGGGCGCAAACAACAGTGCCGCCCCGGCTCCCAATGCCAGCCCGATCAGGAATGATCCGATGCCCGGCGATTGATTGCGCTCGACAACGACATAAGGCCTCTCGGCTGCGTACGGATCCGCGTCGTACCATTCGTACTCGTCCATTCCAGTCTCCCTTTGGTTACCGCTTTTTGGGCTTCGCGCCCTTCGAAGCGGGCTTCACGGATTTCGAGGGCGGCTGAGACTCAACAGGCTTGGCGGCGCGCTGTGCGCCATTGGTCAGACCCGAGGCCCCCGCCCCATCGCTTCCGTTCAGGAGAGATGCAATCTCCGCGCGCACATCCCCGGGTGACATTCCGACCATGTTCGCGGTACGTGCATAATCACCATTTGTCGAAGCAAATGCGCGCAGCACGAGCTGCCGTCGGGTATCGGCGAGCGTCGCCCCCGGAGGGACACTGATCGAAGCCGTAGGATCTGCGCCGCGACGAAGATGCCGCGGCATGATGTCCACGGCCTTGATCTTGTCGCCGCGGCTCATGATCACCGCTCTCTCTACGGCGTTCTTCAGCTCGCGGACATTTCCAGGCCAGTTGTAAGAGAGAATCCACTCCCACGCCGCGTCGTCAAAGCCGGTCATCGGCTTTCCGTTCTGCTCGCCGAAGCGCACCAGGAATTCATTGGCAAGGAGCTTGATGTCGCCTATTCTCTCACGCAACGGCGGAAGAAAGAGCTCGACGACCGCGAGGCGATAGTAGAGATC
>DASXYR010000042.1:0-10094 GCA_036502385.1 Gemmatimonadaceae bacterium | reverse complement strand
ACGATTTCCACACCGCTTCGATTGCGCCCCACAGCTGCACCACGGGATCGCGCGGGAATTCCGCACCGGTTCGGTTCCGTACGAGCGCCTTGTACTCCTCCACCACATTCCTCAGGTCGTTTTCGCCGAGATCAGCGTCGGAGGCGGCGCCGGCTGTCATCCTCTTCGACTTGAGAAGATGCTCGAAGTCGTGACCCGAAACCCCGAGCACCACGTCGGAGTACATCTGAATGAACCGCCGGTACGAGTCGTAGGCGAAGCGCGCGTTTGCGCTCTGCTCAGCGAGTCCGTTCACGGCCCGATCGTTCAGCCCGAGATTGAGGATCGTCTCCATCATGCCGGGCATCGATACCGGCGCACCCGATCTTACGGAGACGAGGAGTGGATTCTGTGGGTGCCCGAGCTTCTTCCCGGTTGCTTCTTCCAATCGGGCAATGTTGCCTTCGACTTCTGCGCGAAGCTTATCGGAATACTTGCCGGTCTGGAGGTATGAGATGCACTCGCTGGTCGCGATCGTGAATCCCTGTGGAACGGGAACGCCGAGACTCGTCATCTCGGCGAGATTCGCGCCTTTGCCTCCGAGGACGTCCGTCATGTCCCGCGTCCCCTCGGCCACTCCGTTGCCGAAGAAGAAAACCGACTGCGGCATGATCGTCAGCAGCCACAGCCGAAGCGGAGCTTTTCCGGATCAGCGGGCGGTGGCGTCGGATAATCGCCGGAGAAGCAGGCGTGACAGAACCCCGAAGGACCGCCTGGCACCGATTCGAGCATTCCATCGAGCGACAGGTAGCCGAGCGTGTCAGCGCCGACCTCGTGCGTGATTTCGTCGATGGTCATGTTGGCGGCGATCAGCTCCTCGCGTGTGGGAGTGTCGATGCCATAATAGCACGGACCCGTAACAGGGGAAGAGCTGACGCGGAGATGCACCTCGCGCGCCCCCGCCGACCTGACCATGCTGACGAGGCCTCGAGTGGTCGTGCCTCGCACGATCGAGTCGTCGACCATCACCACGCTCTTGCCGCGCAGCACCTCGCGAACCGCATTGTATTTCACCTTCACCTTCGCATCGCGTCCTGCTTGCGTCGGCTGAAGGAACGTTCGTCCGACGTAGTGATTGCGAATGAGTGCCAGCTCGAGTGGAAGACCGGATTCCTCGGCGAACCCAAGCGCGGCGGAGTTGGATGAATCGGGCACGCTGAACACGAGGTCAGCCGACGGGGCCGGAAAATCGCGGGCGAGACGGCGGCCGAGCTCGCGTCGCGCGCGATCGACGGATCCGCCGAAGACCTGGCTGTCGGGGCGCGAGAAATAGACGTACTCGAAAACGCACTTTCGGGAGTCCTGCCTCTCGAGAGGAAAGCTGGACCGAATGCCATCGCGATCGACCGCGATGATCTCACCGCGTTTCACCTCGCGCTCGATCGTGGCGCCGAGCAGATCGAGGGCGCAGCTCTCCGAAGCGAAGACTATGGCATCTCCCAACCTGCCCATGACGAGAGGACGCCAGCCCCGGGGATCGCGCGCGGCGAGGAGCGTGTCGCCGACAACGACCACGAGGCAATACGCTCCCTCTACTCCGGTGAGCGCGTCGGCAAGGCGGTCTTCAGGTTTGATCGATGACGATCGCGCGAGACGGTGCACGAGCACTTCGGAATCCATCGTCGATGTGAAGATGGAGCCTCCGTCTTCGAGCTGACGCCGAAGCTCGCTGGCGTTGGTGAGATTGCCGTTGTGCGCCAGCCCGATGTGGCCATCGCGGAATCGCGCGAGCACGGGCTGGGCGTTCTCGATGGTCGAAGACCCCGCCGTGCTGTAGCGAGTATGACCGATTGCGATGTCGCCAGGCAGGCTATGAACGTCGGGCGCGGATACGCCCTCTGAGACAAGGCCCATGCTCTTGATTGCGCGCGCCCCGAGCTCGCGATCCACCGCCACAATCCCTGACGACTCCTGTCCGCGATGCTGGAGCGAATAGAGTCCGAGGTGCGCCATAGCGGCTGCGTTCTCGTGGCCGTAGATGCCGAAGATTCCACACATATCAGTGCGCCGCCACCTGAGTGAGCTCGTCGAACGTGGTGTGCTCTGGTGTCCGCGACATGATCGACGGGATCGTGTCGTGGAACGCGGCCGACAAGCGCGCGAGCGGAGCCTTGAGCACTGAATCAGGAAGCTTGATCGTCAAATGCTCCGAGCCGCGGCGCACCGTACCAATCCGCGAACAGGGAACTCCGGCCTTCTTCGCGATCTCGAGCACGCGCTCCGGAGCAGAACTCGAGATCACGATTCTCGCTTGCGTCTCGCCGAAAAGAATTGCGCGATTTGGAATGTCCTGCCAGCGCGACAGATCGATGTCAGCGCCGCCCGCGTTTTCACGATCGGCGATGCAGCATTCCGCCAATGCGATACCCAAGCCGCCGTCGCTGCAGTCGTGAGCGGAGCTGACGAGGCCAGCACGAATCGACGCGAGCAACGCATCGATCACTGCCTTCTCGCGATCGAGATCGCATGCCGGTGGAGCGCCAAGCACTTCGTCGTGGATCGTTGCCAGATATTCGCTTCCGCCGAGCTCGGGCCGCATCTCACCGAGAAGCAGCACGGCGTCGTCATCTCGCCGAAAGGTCGCGCGCGTGATGTGCGTCAGGTCATCGATCAGCCCTACCATGCCAATGACCGGCGTCGGGTAAACGGCTCGGCCGGGGCTTTCGTTGTAGAGCGAGACATTTCCTCCGGTGACCGGTGTGCCAAGAGCGCGACACGCCTCGCCCACTCCGGCGACTGCTTCCCTGAACTGATAGAATACCTCCGGGCGCGTGGGGTTACCAAAGTTGAGGCAGTTGGTGATCGCCATCGGTCTCGCACCGGTGCAGGCGACGTTCCGCGCGGCCTCGGCCACCGCGATCCGGCCACCCACGCGCGGATCCAGATAGACGTATCGCCCATTGCAGTCCGTCTTCACGGCGATTGCCTTGTTCGTGCCGCGAATTCTCAGGACGGCGGCGTCGCCGCCTGGCCCAATCACGGTGTTCGTGCGCACCGTCGAGTCGTACTGGCGGTAAGCCCACGCCTTGCTCGCGATCGTCGGCGAAGACAGAAGCTGCTCGAGTGTCCAGAGAGGATCCTTTTCCTCGCGAAGCTCGACGATCGCCAAAGGATCGGCGGCGCGAAGAGCCTTGATTGCGTCCGACTCGCGCGCGTCCGGTGAATAGCTTGGGCAGTCGGTGACGAGTCGCGATCCGGGGAATTCGGCGACGACCGTCGAGCCTTCAGTGACGCGATACACAGGCTCGGCAATCACCTCTCCGATCACTGCGGCGGTGAGATCCCATTTGGTGAGTATCCCGGCCACCGCATTTTCGTGCCCTTTTTTCGCGACAACGAGCATGCGCTCCTGCGACTCGCTGAGGAGAATCTCGTACGGAGACATCCCGCTCTCACGAGTAGGCACCTTCGCAACGTCGATCGTCACGCCGACATCGCCTCGCTCCGCCATCTCCGCCGAGGACGATGTGAGGCCCGCGGCCCCCATATCCTGAATCGCCACGATGTGTCCGCTCTTGATCAGCTCGAGGCTCGCCTCGAGGAGCAGCTTCTCGGTGAACGGATCTCCCACCTGAATGCGCGGCCGCTTTGCATCACTCGCTTCGGACAGATCTTCGGACGCGAAGGAGGCGCCGTGAATTCCATCTCGGCCCGTGCGTGCGCCAACTGCAATGATCGGATTGCCGATGCCTTCGGCCTTGGCGCGAATCAGGTCGTCTTCGTGCAGGAGTCCGACGCACATCGCGTTCACGAGGGGATTGGTCTCGTATGATTTGTCGAATACGATCTCGCCGGCTACGGTTGGAATGCCGACGCAGTTACCGTAGTCGCCGACTCCCTTTACCACGCCTGCAAATAGGTAGCGTACGCGAGAGTTGTCGAGGCTTCCGAAGCGAAGCGAATTGAGCATCGCGATCGGCCGCGCGCCCATGGTGAAGACGTCGCGAAGAATTCCACCGACGCCGGTTGCCGCGCCCTGGTAGGGCTCGACGGCGGAGGGATGGTTGTGCGATTCGATCTTGAAGGCGATCGCGAGGCCGTCGCCAATCGAGATAACGCCCGCATTTTCGCCCGGGCCCTGAAGCACGTAGGGCGCTTGCGTGGGCAGCGTCCTCAACACCGGGCGCGAGTGCTTGTAGGAGCAGTGCTCGCTCCAGAGCGCGCTGATGATTCCGAGCTCCGTAAACGTCGGAGCGCGTCCGAGCATCGCGACGAGCCGTTCGTATTCCTGTTTCGTGAGTCCGTGCTCCGCGACCAGCGCGGCCGTGATCGCCGGATCACCGGCGCGGGGCATCACCGATGACATCTCAGGCCTCGACCCGCGCGAGAATCGATTCGAGGAGACGCACGCCATCGCTCGACCCGACGAGAGTCGTGCACGCGCGCTCCGGATGCGGCATCATACCCAGGACGTTGCCTCCCTCGCTCACGATTCCGGCGATGTTTCGCTCGGAGCCGTTGGGGTTCGCATCAGCGGTGAGGTTTCCCGCCGCGTCCGCGTACCTGAAAACAACTCGGGCGTCGGCTTCCAGGGCGTCGAGCACATCCGGCGCGGCCACGTATCTGCCCTCTCCGTGCGCCACCGGAATCCGCAGCAGGTCGCCACGCTCGTATCGATTCGTAAAGAGGGTATCGGGCGTTTCCACTCGCACGATCAGCTGGGCCGAGATGAATTGCAGATTGGCATTCCGCATCAGCGCGCCGGGGAGAAGGCCGGCTTCGCACGCGATCTGAAATCCGTTGCAGATCGCGATCACCGGTGCGCCGCTCTTTGCGTGCGCGATGACCTCCTGCATGATCGGACTGAAGCGAGCGATGGCGCCGGCGCGCAGGTAGTCGCCGTAACTGAAGCCCCCGGGAAGAACGATGACGTCCGATCCCTGGAGATCGTGATCCTTGTGCCAGAGATAGACAGCTTCCTAGCCCAGTATTTCGGTGACTGCGTGAAAGGCGTCGTAGTCGCAGTTCGAGCCGGGAAAGGTGACGATTCCGAATTTCATGCGTGGACCGCCGATTCGATCTCGAAGTCTTCTGTAACTGGATTCGCGAGCAGCTTCTTGCACATCTCGGTCACCGCTTCCTCCGCCGTGAGGGCGTCATACGCGTCGGACTCGATGATGATATACCTGCCGACGTGGACATTCGTGACGGACTGGAATCCCAGCGTGTGGAGCGCATCGGTCACGGCTTTCCCCTGGGGATCGAGCAGCCCCTTGCGGGGCGTGATGTGAACGGCGATGCGAAACTTCGCCATCAGGGTTGTCCTCCGGTTGGTCCCGGCGGTGGCATGTTGGTTGGCCCGTTGCGCGGCGGCTCGCCGTGTCCGGGTGGTCGTCTCCTTCTCTTGCGCCTCGGCGGACGCTGCCGAACCGAGTCAGAGGGGGCAGCTATGATACCCGACGCCGTCAGGAGCAGCGGCTCGTCGTCGTCCGATATCACGGGCGAATCGCCGACCGGGTGCTTATCGAGGAGCCCGAAGATCACCGTTTTCGCCAATCCATACAGAACGTAGACAACGAGAGCGGGGAAGTAGAACTCTGTGCGCAGTACCAGTACGCCGATCAGCGTGACGAAGACGACGAGCGTGCCGAGGATCTCGCTGATCTTCTTGAATCCTACCACCGGAACCGCCGGATACGACACGTTGCTGATCATCAGGAAGGCGAGCACGAGCATCAACCCGCGCAGCCCCGCCGGCCAATTCAGATCTCCGATGATGGTCTGATTGTAGAGTGACGTCTGGCTGAACCAGAAATAGGTGGCCAGCGTCATTCCGGCCGCCGGGCTCGGAAGGCCGTGAAAATATTTCTTGGCGCGACCCGCCTGCTCGACGTTGAATCGCGCGAGCCGGATCACGGCGCATGCCACGAACAGAAAAGCGAAAATCCAGTCCCAGCCATTTCGATTGAGCACCGCGAAGTACATGATGAGTGCGGGGGCGAGTCCGAATGAAATCGCGTCGACGAGCGAGTCGAGCTCGGAGCCGAATCGGGAGCCGGTGCCAGTCGCGCGAGCGATCCGACCATCGAGCGCATCGCAGATTCCGGCCGCGACCACGCATCGAGCGGCCGTGTCGAACTCGCTGCGGGACGCCGCCACGATCGCAAACACGCCGAAAAAAAGACTGGCGAGTGTCGCTCCGTTGGGCAGGATTACCACGGCCCTTCTGGGTCTATTGACCTCGACTCGGGGCTGGTGCCGCCGCGGAGTTTCCGGCGGTGTCGTCAATGTGGTAGCTCTCCCAAAACAGTCACGCCCGCGGTCGTCACGTCGCCGAGCTTTCCGCGGATCGTCGAGCCGAGGGGGAGAAAGAGATCGACGCGCGATCCGAAGCGGATGATCCCCATTCGATCGCCCTGCTTGACCTGCTCGCCAATCTTGCTGTACGTGACAATGCGGCGTGCGATGAGTCCGGCGATCTGTCTTACGAGAATCTTTTGTGTCGTACCGACCCTTGGTGTCCGACCAGAGTCCGGCGGAATCGTCTCAAGGCCCACCGACATCTGCTCGTTCTCGAGGCTCGATTTCTCGGCCGCAGCGTTGAAGAACTTGCCCTTGTTGTAGTGGATGTATCTCACGACTCCGTCTACCGGATAGCGATTGACGTGAACGTTGAAAACATTCATGAAGATTGAGAGGCGGATCGCCCGCCCCTGAACGAAGGACGGCTCGTTGACTTCAGTGATCATGATCAGCTTGCCATCGGCCGGCGCAACTATGAGAGTCGGACCGCGCTCGCCAACTCGCTCCGGATCCCGGAAGAAATAAGCGACCCACAACGCAAGCAGCAGAAGAACGAACGCCGCCAGCCAGAGTCCCCACGAGCGTCGCGTCACCGCGAAGCCGAACGCGCCAGCCGCCACGACGGCAGCGATCGCAATGAAAAGCAGTCCTTCGCGGGCGAAGTTCAAGGCTATCCGTCAGTGTTTAGGTTGCGGCCGGTGAGGCGACGATAAATGTCGAGATAGCGCTCGCTCGTCGCCTCTATCACTTCTTTCGGCAGCCGCGGAGGTGGATAGTTCCCATCCCATCTTCCCGCGCCCTTCTCCGCGTCGAGATAGTTGCGAAGCGGCTGCTTGTCGAAGCTCGGTTGCGCGTGTCCGGGCTCATATTTGTCGGCGGGCCAGAAGCGCGAACTATCGGGTGTAAGCACCTCATCCACCAATATAACCGTTCCAGTGCCCCCATTGATCTGCGGCCGGCCGAATTCGAACTTCGTATCAGCGATGATGATCCCGCGCTGGGCTGCGATGGCGCGACCCCGCTCATAGACCTCCCGCGAAAGCCGCTCGAGCTCCGCCGCCGGAGCGGCGCCGATGAGCTCTCCCATCCGACTGACAGATATGTTCTCGTCGTGACCTTCCTCGGCCTTCGTGGCCGGGCTGAACAACGGCGGATCGAGCCGGGACGATTCCTTCAATCCTGCCGCCAAGGCTTCACCGGCCAGGGTGCCGCGCTCGCGATACTCCTTCCAGGCGGACCCCGAGAGATATCCGCGAACGACGCACTCGATAGGGAATACGGTAGTTCTGCGGCATAGCATGGCTCTGCCGGCCAGCTCCCGCTCGTGCTCTCGCAGCGCAGGCACCTCGCGAACGATCTCCGAGATATCGGCGGACAGCATATGGTGCGGCACATCCCGCTCGAGCTGTCTCAGCCACCACGCTGTTATCTGCGTCAGCACCGCTCCCTTGTGCGGGATGGTCTCGGCCATCACGACGTCAAAGGCACTGACCCGGTCCGTCGCCACGAGCAACAGTCTCGTATCATCCACGACGTACACGTCGCGAACCTTCCCACGCCGAAATAGTGCCAGAGGAAGGGCACTCGCCTCCATCAGCATCAGACTCGAAGCTCCTCTGCGCGCTCGGACCTGGCGGTGTTTCCAGCGAAAAGGGGCGTGATCACGTCGCGAAGAAATTCATCCACCTGCTCCGGAGCGCGCCCAACGAACCGCCTCGGATCGATGGCGCCCTGAAGATCTTTCATCTTCAGTCCGAACGACTTGTCGCCGCCGAGTCGCTTGATAAGGTCATTCGATTCAGCGCCATCCTTGATGGCGCGTGCGGCCTCGATGCTGTGCTTTCTGATCGTCTCATGCGCGACCTGCCGATCTCCGCCGGCGCGGACCGCGCGCACGATGAGCTCCTCGGTTGCCATGAATGGCAGCTCCGCCGCGACCCTACGCTCGATCACTGCCGGATGAACCTCGAGTCCGCTCGCCACATTCGTCATGAGAACGAGAATCGCATCCGTCGCGAGAAACATCTCCGGAATCACCAGCCGGCGATTCGCGCTGTCGTCGAGCGTCCTCTCCAAGTACTGAACGGCATGCGTCTGATTTGCATTGCCCTCGAGAGACCCGACGAATCTCGCCAGCGAAGCGATTCTTTCCGAGCGCATAGGATTCCGCTTGTATGCCATCGCCGAAGATCCGACCTGCTCGCTCTCGAACGGCTCTTCGATCTCGCCGAACGATTGCAGCATGCGGATGTCGCTGCTGAATTTGGCGGCACTTGCGGCGATTCCCGCGACTACGGAGAGGACGAAGGCATCGAGCTTCCGGGTGTACGTTTGTCCGGTGACAGGCAGCGGCGCTCCAAACGACATCTTTTCCGTCACACTACGGTCGAGATGCCGCACCTTCGCGTGATCGCCGTCGAAAAGCTCCAGGAAACTCGCCTGGGTGCCGGTCGTTCCTTTCACTCCGCGGAAGGGAAGCGTCCGGCGTCGGTAGTCGATATCCTCGATGTCGAGCACGAGATCCTGCATCCACAGCGTCGCGCGTTTGCCGACCGTCGTCAGCTGCGCCGGCTGCAGGTGCGTGTAACCGAGTGTCGGCTGGTCGCGCCACTGCTCGGCGAAAGCAGCGAGGCCGCGAAGGACATCGAGTGAGCGGGTGCGCAGCATCTCGAGGCCGCGACGCATCAGGATCAGATCGGCGTTGTCGGTGACGTAGGCACTGGTCGCCCCGAGATGGATAAAAGCCTTCGCCTCGGGCGCGACATCTCCAAACGCGTGCACGTGCGCCATTACGTCGTGACGGAAGCGCTTCTCGTACGCCGCGACGGCGGCGAAGTCGATGTTATCGAGGTTCGCTCCCATCTGTCTGAGCGCCGCATCCGGAATGTTGACGCCGAGCTCCCTCTCCGCTTCGGCGAGCGCGAGCCAGAGGCGTCGCCACAGGCCGTAACGGGTGGCTGGCGACCAGAGCTCCAGCATCGCTTTCGATGCGTAGCGGTCAGCGAGCGGAGAGCTGTAGCGGTCGTGATCCGTCATTGCAGGCTGAACTCGGTGGAGTACACTGCGCCGCCACGCTCGAAATAAAGGCGTACCAGTCCGCGACCGTAGGTGGTGAAAAAGCGATTCACCAATTCCGCGTCGGTGATGGGCGTGCGATTGAGCTGGACGATGACGTCTCCCGACTGAATCCCGAGCTGCTGCTGCACCCTCTCGCTCACACGATTCACCAGCGCACCCTGCCTGCTCTGAATCTGATACTGGGCGCGTATCGCAGGAGTGAGAGTTATGAGCTCGAGCTCCTGGAGAACGGTAACTCGCGGCGCGTTCAAATCGGGCAAGTCGGCGACCTCAACACTCACGGGAATTTCTTTCCCCCCGCGTTTCACGACCAGAGAATCGTTCTCTCCGACTCGAAGCTCGAGAAGCTCCGCGTACCAATCGTACGGATTGTGTAGAATCCTGTTGCGCGACCGCGTGATGACATCGCCGGCCCGTATTCCCGAGCGCGCGGCGGGAGAGCCTGGTACAACCGACGCGACGACGACACCCGCGTTGCCGGTGGGCCCGACCGCGCGCGAAAGCTGGGGCTGAATTCCAATCCACGGTCGCCTCACGACGCCGTGCGCAAGAAGGTCTTCGGCCACGCGTCGCGCGCGATTGATGGGAATGGCGAACCCGATGCCCACGGAGCCCCCGCTCGGCGAGAAAATAGAGCTGTTGACTCCAATTACCTCTCCAGCCGCATCCACCAATGGGCCGCCGGAGTTGCCGGGATTGATCGACGCGTCGGTCTGAATCATGTCGACGTACAC
>DASXYR010000041.1:0-2334 GCA_036502385.1 Gemmatimonadaceae bacterium | reverse complement strand
TCTGAATTTGTGCACATCACGAGTCTGACGGTAGAGAACTGGCTTGCAGCCGACGCGCAATAACCGGGGGAGCCAGCGATGACAACGACGAGGGTGCGATGACCGTATACGTCCCGCGTATCTTGCTTCTTGCAGTGCCGTCCCTTCAGCTTGCCGTCCAAATTGCGTCTTCGACGAAGGCGTCGCCGGCCATGATTTTGCGTGCGGTGCGCAGCAGCGCCGCACGCTCGACCTTGATGCTGCTGCCGTCGCTCTCGACATCCATCTCGACGGTGAAAAATCCCGTGGGGTGCTCCACATCGAGGCGGCGGGATCGGCCGGTGTTGGAGACGCGCGCGATGTTGGCGGTCACTGATCCCGGAACCACGCACGCGGTGGCGACACTGACCGCGCCGAAGACGCCAATCGCCTTGTGAACCGTGTGTGGAATGAAATTCCGCGTCGCAATCGCGCCGCCATTCTTCGGCGTGGACACCAAGCACATTTTCGGTACGGTCTTGCGGGTGACGTCGCCCAGGTTCATGCGTCGGCCCGCTTCGAGCCGAATGGCCTCGACGCGCGCTTTTAGCGGTTTATCTGCTTCCAGTTCGGCAGGCGATTCCGCACCCGTTTTGCCGAAGTCAGACGCTCGCATCACGACTACGGGCATTCCGTTGTCGATGAGAGTTGCCTCGATGCCGTCGATGACATCGAGAGCATTTCCCGTCGGCAGCAGCGCTCCGCAACTCGAGCCTGCGATATCGAGGAAGTCGAGGAGGATCGGTGCCGCGGTTCCGGGGACGCCATCGATGGCGGCATTCCCGCTGTACTCCACTCGACCGCCCGGAGTTTGAATCTCCGCAACCGCGATGCTCTGTGTATTCACCATGTGGATGCGGACGCGAGTGCGATCGCTGGTAATCGGCACGAGCCCGTTCTCGATAGCAAAGGGCGCAACACCCGCCAGCATGTTCCCGCAGTTCTGCGATGCGTCGACACGCGGTTCGTTGACCACCACCTGGAGAAACAGGTAGTCGACATCCGCGTCCGGTCGGGTCGAGGGCCCGACTATGGCCACTTTGCTGGTGAGACTGTCGGCGCCGCCCAGTCCGTCGATCTGCCGGATGTCGGGCGAACCCATGATCGCGAGTAAAACGCGATCGCGCACATCTACCGCGGACGGCAGGTTGCTGGAAAGGAAGAACGGTCCCTTGGACGTTCCGCCGCGCATCAGTGTGCAAGGGATGGCAGACATTGTCAGAGGACGCAGGTCGTATTCACGAGGGTGGCAGTCATTTCAGGGACGGCAGTCGCTTTTCAGGGGGTTGCAGTCATTCTCGAGGGACGGCGGTCATGTAGCGCAACGGATCGGCGTGTTGTCGGCGGCGTGGTGTCGGGAGCGTGCTGTCAGCGATACTCGAGACCGAGCGCCGCCAGTTTCTCGCGAAACTCGTACAGGTCGAGCCCCAGTTCGCCGGAGGCCAGGCGTTTGCGCTTTTCCTCCTCGCTGGCCACACGCTCCGCAGCCGCTGCAGCGACCTTGACCGCGTCGACCCGGTTGACCGAGACCACGCCGTCATCGTCCGCGACGATTACGTCGCCTGGCTCAATACGTTGTCCCGCACATATTACGGGTACGTTGACTGAGCCCAGGCTGGCCTTAACCGTGCCCTGCGCCCAGATGTTCTTGGTCCACACCGGAAACCGCATCTCGGTGAGTGTCGCAACATCCCGAACGCCGGCATCGATGATCAGTCCGATGACTCCGCGGGCCTTGAGCGATGTGGCCAACAAGTCGCCGAAGTAGCCATCGTTGCATGGCGAGCTCGGCGCTACGACGAGTATGTCGCCGGGTCGGCACACTTCCACGGCAACGTGAATCATCCAGTTGTCGCCGGGCGGCACCAAGACCGTCACAGCCGGACCGGCAAGCGAAGTGCCGGAGTAGATTGGTCGCATATAAGGCGCCAGAAGCCCGGTTCGACCCTGCGATTCGTGCACGGTTGCAACGCCATGTTTCCCCAGCGCGTCGATCGCGGCGGGGTCCGGGCGAGAAATCTCGCGATAAACCACGTTTTTGCTTGCCATGAATGGATTGTAAAACGAACAGTTGGAACTGTAACCGGCTCTCATGCGTTAATCGCACACCGCCGCATCGGCGGCTCTACGCTGAGGGTTACGTATGGCTCGCGCGTTCTGGAAAGGCGCTATCTCCTTCGGACTCGTCTACATCCCTGTCGAGCTGTACTCGGCGACGCATAGCGCGACAATCGACCTGGACTTTCTGGACAAGCGCGACTTCTCGCCCGTCGGCTATCAGCGCTACAACAAGCGCACGGGTAAGCTGGTTGAGTG
>DASXYR010000040.1:0-1775 GCA_036502385.1 Gemmatimonadaceae bacterium | reverse complement strand
ATCACGGTCCCCCGGCGGACCACGGAGAACGCCGGGCGTATGTGTGATCACGTCATGCGGTGTTCATCGCCGCGGCAGCAGCGTCGATGCCGCTCGAGGCTGAGATGCGCTCGTCGCGCGTTCATGTCAGAGACCTGGATCCGATTCCTCGCCATTTGCAGATCTCTAGCTCGGCTGGCGCGCCTCCGGGTTACGGTCAGCAGTATTGCCACGACGCCACGCGCCCTCCTCCGCTATTTGAAACTCCGACGGACGCGCAAGCTGATGCGCGCAACGCTGGCCGCGATGCCCGGCGGCTCCGATCCAACACACCGAACGCCCTCAAGGAGCGGGAAGGCGCTAGCGAAGGGGCGATCGCCCGGACATCGCACGCAGTATCCTCACGCCGAGGTTCCGATGCGATGGGATGCAGAGCGGTGGAGTCGCAGGTTCGAAGCCGGCGCTACCGACGCCGAACGCTACGTACGAGAGAACCGGGTCAGGATTGCGAAGAACGATCCGCGCGTGGAGGCGGCCAAACGAGCCGTCGACGACAGCTGCGCGAAGGCTGATCTCTACGATGCGCTGCTCGGCTCGACGGCATCGCGTCGCAGCCTTCAGCAACAGATCGAG
Source organism: Gemmatimonadaceae bacterium (assembly GCA_036502385.1). GTDB lineage: Bacteria > Gemmatimonadota > Gemmatimonadetes > Gemmatimonadales > Gemmatimonadaceae > UBA4720. The sequence goes on along the minus strand of DASXYR010000040.1, from coordinate 1,163 downwards.
TCGCTCCAAACGAGGGCCATCCCGATCAGGGCGAACATCTACGAGCGCGCACGGTACGAAGCGGAGTGGCGCAGAGAGTGCGAAGCACTCATCAGGGAACTTGCCTCAGAATCCGACGAGGAATGACTCACCTCGCGGCACACTGCGGTCGCGGTCGGCTACTACGCGGCCCGGACGAAACCCGATGCTGGTGAAGCACACCGCTTTGTTCGCGCCAACCTGCTCGCCGACATGCTTCAAATGAGTGATCTGGTCACGGCTCACGCGTTCGTTCCACCACTTGCATTCGACGACCGTCAGGATGTTGTGCATCCCCTGTCGCGATCGAATTACGACGTCAATCTTGTAGGTGCCGCCTTCCTTCGCTGGAAGCTCGACACCGCGCTCGACCCGAACGTCGGTGCCGCTGCTGTGAATGTCGGCGACGAGCTTCTCGAAGCCACCCCAGTCCTCGATCAGGCCCGAGAGGCTCTTGTCCTTCTTGGCTGCCATGCGTCTGCAGCCTAGCGCACGTGCGCGTGAACCGAGCGCCGGACGTTGGATGGCCTTCCAACATGCACGCCCTGGGCGGGTATTTCTCGACGAGAGAGAAAGAAAGTTGGAGCCCTGATCAGGGCCGAAATCCTTTGCCATGGTTTTGCCACGAGCAGCGGGATCCGGTGGGTCTGAGCGGGCTCCGTCGGGACGAGCGCAGGGAGTAACTACGCGAGAGTACTGCAAGGCGTCGTCGGCATTATGGATTTCCGACCCTCATCGCAATGTTCTCACTTGGCGCACCGTCGAGTAGCTCGTGAAGCTGGCGGTAGTAAGGACTGGGGACGACGAGATGCGCGCTGCCGAAGAGCTGAGGAAACCCTATCCGACGGAAGCCGACCTCTCGCTCGAAGAATTCATCGAGCTCCGCTACCTCGTCAGGCTGAAAAGGCAGCTCGCGCGACGATGCGATCAAGTGATGCGTTCGCGGAGTGCCGTGCCAGCGAGATAGAAACGGCAGAGCAGATGCTTTTGCGGCCGAGATGAAGTCCGGCCAGGCCGGCTCCTGGTCCCATTCGTGAGGTTCACAGGTCACCGTGGTCGTATCGCCCATGTATGGAACTGATCCGTCTTGGCTAGGACGAACGACACATCCTTGGCGCGCGTCCTCATACCACTGAAGTCCGCGA
>DASXYR010000039.1:0-2355 GCA_036502385.1 Gemmatimonadaceae bacterium | reverse complement strand
CCTCAACACAAGGGTGATCGACTCGCGGGTCATCGTTCGTTGCACGAGTGTATTACGCGCAACTCCTCCGGAAGGATGGGAATGTCCCGCGCCTGTTCCGCCGTCGTCGTGCCAGGTAACGAAAGCGGCGTCCGATAAAGGACGCCGCTCCTGTTCAGGTACCCGTCTGTGTCCATTGACTATATCGTCGCGACACGACCAGATCCCTTATCGTTTGTGGTCTGACTCAACCACGCATGCAAACAGCGCCTGGCGCGAAGTGATCGCGCGAACATCGCCCAGACATGGGGCACTGGCCGTGGATATACGCCGCATCGGCGTCATCGCCGATTGGATCGCACGCGACGAGTTAGAAACCGGGCTCCAGACCACGGCATGATTGCCGCCGTTCGAGACCGTTGCCCAGCCGGCGATCGTACCCGAATTGTTGATTGCGACCGCGACACTCGCGTTCGGATCGTCGCGACTCAGCCTCACGATTCCGCCGGCATTCGGCCACGTCGTTGCCACGATGGAGCCTGACGACGGTTCCAGTGCGGCGCCGACCATCGCGCCCGTGGAATTCACCGCGGTCGCGTAGCCATAAGAACTGGATGTCCCCGCATAGTGCGCGAGGAATGTGAAGCCTGAACCGGCGCTCCATCGATAGGGCGCCGGAACGCCTCCTCTGCCAGTTGTTGCCCACCCAACGACCGCTCCGGTCTCGTTCAACGCTAAACCGCTTACATCTGCCTCGGCGGCGTTGCCGGGTGCTCCGAGAGGAGTATACCCTCCCGTCCCGTTCCAGAGGTATGTCCGCCAACATTCCGTCACTTGCGTGCACGTGTACGCCCGGCTCGTGAGCAGGACCACGCCGGACTCGCTGATGTCACCGGCGGAGCCTTCGTTGCTTCCGCCCTGGACGTTGGCCGAAAGGTCATACTTTCCAGCGCTGGACGACCAGCTCCAACCATGCTGGCCGGGACCACCAGCATCCCATCCGACGACGTCGCCTTTGGTGTTGAAGGCGGTTGGCGATGCAAGTGTGAACTCACGGATCAGAGGTATCGCCAGCGCCTCGATCGCGCCGGATGGCGACCAGACTACTGGTGTCCACCGACCTTCGTCGCCGCTAACTCCCAGAATCTGCCCGCCGTCGAGTATCGCGACCGCTCTGCTAAGCCGATCTCCCGGCAAGGTGCCCAGGTCCGTGAGACCACCTGACGCGCTCCAGCGGAAGGCGTGGGGTGTGCCGGACGCGGTTTCGGACCACCCGACGACGACGTTGCTGTTGTTGATGTCCGCGGCGTAACTCGAAGGACCACCCAACGTCCCAAGGTCGGCACGGGCAAATCCAGTCGCGCTCGTAGCGGGCTCGACTCCATCCGTAGTCGATGCGCCGCTCAAACCCGAGAGGGAATCAGAGGAGCTGCAGGAGCAAAGTAGAAAAGCGAAAGCTGGGACGACTGCCTGGCGTAGCACGGAAAATCTCATTGGTCGGTAAGCGCCCACGGGGGTGCAAGACACACTCCGAGGGACGCGTGCCCCTATTCCGACATAACATCAGGCGTCCTTCCAAACCGTAGCGCACGCAGCACACTCCTGTTGCGTGCGCCGTCTGTCCCTGTTCACACTGCGAATGTTTACTTGCCGGCCAGCAGACCCTTGTCAGACGTCAGAGACCCGTCGGCGCCTCTCTTGGCGATGATGACCGCCTGATTCCCCGCGGCCAGCGTCTTTGATGTGGCCTTGATCTCGGTCACCGGCGTGTTCGCCGGCACCTTGACCGTTTGGGAGCCGCCCGAGTACTGAACGACAAACGTCGAGCCGGTCGCGTTGGTGACATTCCCGTTCGACATCCGCGACGGCGACGCGGTGCCATTCGTCATGCGCGAGCCCGTCACGGCACCATTCGTCATTCGACCACCACTCCCGGCGCCCGCATTCTGCGTCATCATGCGGCTTCCTTCGCCCATCCCGCGCAGCTCGTCGGGGAAAATGTGAATCTCCGTGGCCTGCTCCGAGCCATCGGGCTGCTTCACCGTAGTCACTCCGATGAACGAATTGTCCTTTACATCGGCCAGCTTGCCCGGCTCCCGGTCGTACACCTGGAATGGTTGCGTCAACGTGATTGTCACCTTACCCGTGTCAGTCGTGACCACAATGTCGCTTGCCGATACACTCGCGACCGTTCCGCGGATGTTCGCCACACTGTCTGTCGCAGCAGGCGTGGCCTGTGCCGATGTCGTATCGGATTGAGCCGTTCCGGATTCGCGGCTACATGCGCTGGCGACGACGAGTGTACAGATTACGAGCACGACGGATCGCCGCAAAGTTTGGCAAACGCTGATAGTCATCTCTAGCTCCTCTCGAATG
>DASXYR010000038.1:0-1501 GCA_036502385.1 Gemmatimonadaceae bacterium | reverse complement strand
TCATGGAGCGGCTTTCTCCTGGGTCGTTTCGCGGCGCTGGAACAGATCGTGGAACACCGGAAAGATCTCGCTGCGTTCGCTGACCTTGCGCATCGAGAGCGGCGCGCCGCTATTGCGCAGGCGGTCGTAGAGGGTCCAGAGCGAGGAGTCGGAGAGATCGAAGGCGCTGCCGCCGGACTCTCCGACCTCGAGATAGGCGAAGAACTGGCAGACCGGCAGGATCTTGTCGGTGAGGAGATGGCCCGTCACCGCGCTGTCCGACGTCATGTTGTCGCCGTCGGAGGACTGTGCGGCATAGATGTTCCAGTCCGACGGGTTGAAGCGCTCGCGCACGATCTCGTGCATCGCCTGGAGCGCGCTGGAGACCAGCGTTCCGCCGGACGCCGGACCGTAGAAGAAGGTCTGCTCGTCCACCTCCTCAGCGCGATCGGTGTGGCGAATGAACACGATCTCGACGTGCTTGTAGCGCCGCTTCAGGAACACGTAGAGCAGCATGTAGAAGCGCTTGGCGAGATCCTTCATATGCTCGGACATCGAGCCGGAGACGTCCATCAGGCAGAACATCACGGCCTGCGCGACGGGCTTGGGCACCGTCTCGAAGCGGCGGTAGCGGATGTCGAGCGGATCGATGAACGGAATTCGCTTCGACTTCGCCTTCAGCATTTCGAGCTGGGCGAGAAGCTCCGTGCGCTCGTCCTCGTCGGTGCATGCGGCGATCGCAGCTTCCAGCTCTTCGATTTCGTCCTTGCTGGGGCGCTTGAGCGCAATGCGGCGCGCAAGCGCCCGGCGGACGGTCCGGCTGACCGAGATGTTGGCGGGCGAACCGGACGTGGTGTAGCCGGCGCGCTGGACACCCTCGCTCTCGGTTTGCGCGATCTTGCGCTTGGCGAGATCGGGCAGCTCGAGATCGTCGAGGAAGAGATCGACGAACTCGTCGCGACTCAGCACGAAGCGGAAGGCGTCCTCGCTGTCGCCCTCACCGGGACCGGAACCCTTGGCGCCGCCTTGGCCGGAGCGCTGGAGATAGTCGCCCTCGATGAACTTCTTGTTCCCGGGCAGCACCATGTCGCGCGTCCCGCCTTCACGGCGGAAACGCGGCTCGTGCATGCCGTCGAGCGGGATCGTGACCTCCCCCCCCTCCAGGACGTCCTTGATGTCACGTTCCTGCGAGGTCTTCTTGACGGCGCCCTGCACCAGGGATTTGGCCCGACGCAAGAACCGCTGGCGGTTCTCAAGACTCTTGCCGCCTGGATTCAGGCGCCTGTCAATGATGTGAATGGCCACTTTCTCATCCGCCTCAACCGGCTTGCTTCACGCGCATGTACCATTCGACCAGTCGGCGAACCTGACGCTCGGTGTAGCCGCGCTCCACCATGCGTGCGACGAACTCGCCGTGCTTCTTCTCCGTCTCGCCGTCCTTTTTCGAGCCGAACGAGATGACCGGAAGCAGGTCCTCGACTTGGGAGAATATCCGCTTTTCGATCACATCGCGAATCTTCTC
>DASXYR010000037.1:0-3244 GCA_036502385.1 Gemmatimonadaceae bacterium | reverse complement strand
ATCGAATGGGTCTCGATGATCTGGCCGTTTTCGTCCTGGAGCAGATAGCTCAGAGATCCATGCAGAACTCCGGGAATCCCCCGCTGGAGCGAGGCGGAGTGTTCGCCGCTATCAAGCCCTCTCCCGGCCGCCTCGACCCCTACGAGCTCGACAGATCGATCTTCCACGAAGGCGTGAAAGATTCCCATGGCGTTCGAGCCGCCGCCCACACAGGCGACCACTGTGGTGGGTAGGCGCCCTACGAGCTCGAGCATCTGGGACTTCGCCTCGTTCCCGATGACGGCCTGGAAATCCCGCACCATCCGCGGATACGGTGCCGGGCCAACGACCGACCCGATGATGTAGTAGCTGTCGTTGACGTTGGTAACCCAATCGCGAATCGCCTCGCTGGTGGCGTCCTTGAGGGTTCGCGTCCCCGAAAGGACCGGAACGACCTTCGCCCCCATGAGACGCATGCGGAAGACATTCAGCTCCTGGCGCCGCATGTCCTCCTCACCCATATAGACGGTGCAATCGAGGCCGAATCGCGCGCACACCGTAGCCGTCGCGACTCCATGCTGGCCCGCCCCGGTCTCCGCGATTATGCGCCGCTTTCCCATTCGCTGGGCGAGCAGCGCCTGCCCCAGCGCGTTGTTGATCTTGTGGGCGCCGGTGTGATTCAGATCCTCGCGCTTGAGATAGACCGCGCATCCCACTTTCTCAGACATCCGCGGCGCGGTGCTGAGAGGCGATGGTCGTCCCACGTATTCCTTGAGGAGTCTGTTCAGGTCACTTGTGAACGCCGGATCGCGCATTGCCTCGTCGAACGCCGAATCGAGCTCGTCGAGCGCGGGAATGAGCGTTTCGGGAACGTAGCGCCCACCGAACGCGCCAAAGCGGTACGACGTGTCTATAGGCATGTTAAGGAATTGGAGTGCCGGAGACCGCGGCGAAAAACTCCCGCATCAGCCACGGGTCCTTGATCCCAGGCGCGCTCTCGATGCCGGAGGACACGTCTACGACGTCGGGGGCGAGAGTTCGAATGGCGGAGGCGACATTGGTCGGGCTGAGACCACCGGCGAGTACGACGGCTGCACTTCCGCGGTCGAGTGCGAGATCGACGGCAAGCTCGTCCCATGGCAGCGCCTGCCCCGTACCTCCGAGCCGTTTCTCGCTGCGTGCATCGAGCACGATCGCGTCCGCGATATCAAAGAGCGTAAGCGACTCGGTGGGAATGTGGGTGCCCGCGATTCTGATCGCAGCCCAGATCTCACCGCTGAACTTCTCGCGGATCGCACTCACCTCCCCGGGTGTCGGATCGGCGTGAAGCTGGACGACATGCAAGCGTGCCTCCTCGAGGACATGCACGACTGTGTCCGCGTCGTTGGTGCCGAACACTCCGACCCGCCTCACCTTGTCACCGGCTGCATCGAGGATTTGCCTCGCCATCTCCGGCGCTACGCGTCGTGGCCCATCCGCAAACACCACTCCTATGTATGTTGCGCCAATTTCCGCGCCGAGAGCGGCGTCGTGGGGCCGCGTCATCCCGCAGAATTTAACCTTTGCGAGCATCGACCATCCGAGGTACGTCGATGAGCGAGCGAACCGCTTTCTCGGGATCGGCTGACTTTGACAGCTCCGAGCCAACCAGCACCCCGTCGGCCCCGGCCGACGCTGCGCGGGCAACATCGGCAATCGCCCTCACGCCGCTTTCCGCAATCGCGACGACACCGCGCGGAATCAGGGGCAACAGGCGAGTCGAGGTCTCGGGATCGATCTGCAGTGTCTCGAGGTTTCGGTTGTTGACGCCGATCAATTTCGCATCGAGCGTGAGGGCCAGATCCAGCTCGTGCTCATCCCGCACTTCGACGAGAATCTCGATCGCTGCGTCCCGCCCCGCTTGCACGAGTTCCTTGAGGCGGTCTGGCGCGACGGCTCTCGCTATCACGAGAGCAGCGGACGCGCCGAGCATCCGGGCTTCGAGAATCTGCACGACAGCGACGTGAAAATCCTTCTTCAACAGCGGAAGTCTGACGCACCCTCGCGCGAGAATGAGGTCGTTGTTGGAGCCACCGAACCGCAGCGGCTCGGTGAGTATCGATATCGCCGCCGCGCCACCAGCCTCGTACGCGCGCAGCTGCCGCTCGACGTTCATGCCGACGTTGATCGCTCCTTTCGAGGGAGACGAGCGCTTTACCTCAGCAATCACGCCGACGTTCGCCCGCTGGAGCGCATCTCCAAAGCGCGGCGGAGTGGCGAGGCCCGCTATCGATCGCTCGAGCTCCCGGGTGCGCGGGGTGAGAGCCGTTGCGCGCGCGTGCGCTTCCGTCGTCAGCTCGCCGAGCGTTCCAACAGGAGGCGCCCAGGGAGAAAGAGCTTGCGCTTCGGTTGATCTTCGGCTAACGTAGGAATTCGGCAAATGTTCGGTAGGATCGATCGACCGGTCCGTTCTCAAACCAGCCGCGGAAAGAGGATATGTCGCTCACAAAACGCCAGCGGGAGATTCTGACCTACCTCGCCAACTACACCGAAGAGCACGGTTATGCGCCGAGCTTCGAGGAGATTGCGACTCAGTTTAACTATAACTCCCTCGCCACGGTCCACGAACATCTCACCAATCTGGAGCGCAAGGGCTACATCAAGCGCGCTTACAACGAGAGCCGCGGCATCGAGCTTATGCCGTCGGATGCCCTGCCCCGGGCGATGTCACTTCCGCTCTTGGGTACCGTCGCGGCCGGCCTTCCGATCGAAGCCATCCACATGCCCGAGACGATCGGAGTGCCGGAAGACCTGGTGCGCCGCGCCGGCAACCACTACGTCCTGCGCGTCCGTGGCAATTCGATGATCGACGAGCAGATTCGAGATGGGGATTTCGTCATCGTCAACGAGAAGACCACGGCCGACAACGGCGAAATGGTGATCGCTTTGATCGATGGAACGTCTGCCACCGTGAAGAAATTCTACCGCGAGCGCGACGGTCGAATTCGGCTTCAGCCCGCCAACGAGACGATGAGTCCGATCTACGTCCACGAGAACGACATCACTATCCAGGGCATCGTCGTCGGAGTGTTGAGACGCTTCTAGAGGCCGCCTCTCTAAGTGGTTGTAATAAAGGGTTTTGTGGTAGCTTCCTTCAAGCGCTCTAACACCAATTTTGCCGCACCCGAATCGATCGAATGCTTTGCCGCGGCGACGCCCGCGGCGAAGTCCTTTACGCTGCCGCTGACGTAAATCGCCGCGGCAGCATTCAGCATCGTTGCCGCAC
>DASXYR010000036.1:0-2997 GCA_036502385.1 Gemmatimonadaceae bacterium | reverse complement strand
CACAACGGCCAGATAATCGAGGCCCGTTTCCGCGATGACTTCCTGCTTCTCGTCGTGGATAGTGAGGAGCAGCGGGGCGGCGGCCGGGTTCACCACCTCGAGTGGGTGTGGCTCGAAGGTGACGAGCACACTCGGAATCTTTAGAAGGTGTGCCCTCGCGACGAGACGCTCGATGACATCGCGATGCCCTCGATGGACGCCATCGAAGGTTCCCACCGTGATCACGGTGTCCTTCACATAGGGTGGAAGGCCCGAGTCATCGCGAGCCATCGTCACCTCATGCATCGGCGACCACCCGCAGCACTTTCGGCTTCGCCGGCGAGTCCGCAAGCGCGTCCAGCGTCGCGGCGTCGCGAACGTCAAACGGCCCAATGCGTGTTCTTCGAAGCGCGGTGAGATGCGCCGCCGACGACGTAAGGCGCCCAAGGTCTCGCGCCAGCGCGCGGATGTAGGTTCCGCCGCTGCACGTGATAGTCGCGGATAACGAATCCGGCTTGATCTCGCGGACCTCCCATCGATGGACCTGAACCTCCACCGGCTCCAGCTCGAGCGGCTCTCCCCGGCGAGCTGCGTCATATGCGCGCGTGCCGTCAACGCTCTTGGCCGAGTAGGCCGGCGGAATCTGAGAGATTGTTCCGGTCAGCGATTTCAGCACCGAGGGGACGTCCGCTTCGACTGGCAGTGGAGCGGACCGTATCACGGTTCCCGTAGAATCGTCCGTATCGGTCTCCGACCCGAACCCCACGACAGCCTCGTAGACCTTGGGCTCGATGTCCAGGAAATTTGCGAGGCGTGTCGCCCGACCAAGCAACAGAACGAGGAGGCCAGTCGCGAAAGGGTCGAGTGTGCCAAGGTGGCCGATGCTTCGTTCTCCGTAAATGCGTCGCACATGCTGCACGACATCATGCGACGTCATGCCCGCGGGCTTGTCGACCAGCAGCAATCCTTCAACCGACGAATTGCCTGAGCCGGAACGATCAGTCGTCTTTTCTTCCCTGCGATGCGGCAGCGTCCTGCCTCTTCACATCGGCGAGCAGCGACTCGATGCGGGCTGCGCGCGCGATCGTGTCGTCTTCCTTGAACTGGATTTCCGGCGCCACGCGGAGCCGGAGCGCCTGCGCGACACGCGATCGAAGATGGGACGCCACGCTGTCCAGACCGTCGAACGTGGCCTGCTTCTCGGTCTCGCTGCCAAGCACACTCACGTAGACGCGCGCGTGACGGAGGTCCGGGCTGATGTCAGCGCCCGTGACGGTGACGAAGCCGACTATCCGCGGATCCTTTGCCGACTCAGTGAGGAAGCTCGCGACTTCGACGCGGACCGCTTCGGCGACGCGGTCTGCCCGGCGGGTGTTACGCAGAAGCACCCGCCGCTGAAGTCAGTGTTCGCGCGACCTGTTCCTTCTTGTAGCACTCGAGCACGTCACCGACCTTGATGTCGTTGAAGTTCTCCACACCGATACCGCACTCGAAGCCTTCGCGCACTTCCTTGACGTCATCCTTGAAGCGGCGGAGCGACGAGATGTTGCCGTCGTAGATCTCGCTGCTGTCACGAATCACGCGAACGCGCCCGGTGCGGTTGATAACCCCGCTCCGAACCGAGCAGCCCGCAATGACACCCATCCGCGGAACCTTGAACAGCTCGCGGACTTCGGCCTCGCCGAGGACGACCTCGCGCTCCTCGGGACGAAGCATTCCTTCGAGAGCCGAGCGTACGTCCTCGACGGCCTCGTAGATGATCTTGTACAGCTTGATCTCCACACCTTCGCGCTCGGCGGCCGAGCGCGCGTTGTTATCGGGGCGCACGTGAAAGCCGACGATGATGGCTCCCGAAGCTCTCGCGAGAAGAATGTCGCTTTCGGTGATCGCGCCGACGCCACGGTGGATGACCTCGACCGAGACCTCTTCGTTTGACAACTGCGCTAGCGCGTCGGCCAGAGCTTCCGCCGGACCACCTTGATCCGCCTTGATGACAATGCGCAGCGTACGCGCCTGACCCGGCGCCGTCTGCGACATGAAGTCTTCGAGTGACACGACACCCTTCGCTGTGCGGCGGCTCTTTGCCTCGCGATCGAGACGCTGACGGCGTTGCGCAATCTCGCGCGATTCCATCGCATCTTCCACGACGACGAACTGATCGCCGGCCATCGGGACTCCACCGATGCCAAGAATCTGGACCGGAATCGCAGGACCGGCGTCCTTCACCGCACGGCCACGCTCATCGAGCAGCGCTCTAACGCGGCCGGAGTACATGCCACAGATGAAATCGTCGCCGACGTGCAGCGTTCCATTGCTGACGAGCATCGTCGCGACGGGGCCTTTGCCGGGATCGAGCTGGGCTTCGATCACCGCGCCAGTGGCGCTCCGATTCGGGTTTGCCTTCAGGTCGAGTATCTCTGCCTGCAGCAGAATCTGGTCGAGGAGCGAATCGATGTTCGTTCCCTTCTTCGCCGACACCTCGCTCGAGAGAACAGTGCCGCCGAATTCCTCGAGCACGACTCCGTGCTGGAGGAGATCCTGCTTCACCTTCATCGGGTTTGCGCCCGGGACGTCGATCTTGTTGATCGCTACGATCATCGGCACGCCGGCGTTCTTGGCGTGTGAGATCGCTTCGATCGTCTGGGGCATGACCTGATCGTCAGACGCGACGACGAGCACCACGATGTCGGTCACCTGGGCGCCACGCGCGCGCATCGCGGTGAAGGCTTCGTGTCCCGGAGTGTCGAGGAACGTGATCGCCTTCCCGCCCGGGAGGGAAACGTGGTACGCGCCGATGTGCTGTGTGATGCCGCCCGACTCGCCGGCAACGACATTCGATTTCCGGATGTAGTCGAGGAGTGACGTCTTGCCGTGATCGACGTGGCCCATGATGGTCACCACCGGCGGCCGCGGCTCCAGCTGCTCCGCGGTATCTTCGACGACCGCTGTCGCGTTGAGGTCTGCGGCGTACTCCTCTTCCTTGACGGCCTGGAACCCGAATTCACCGGCAATGAGCTC
>DASXYR010000035.1:0-5550 GCA_036502385.1 Gemmatimonadaceae bacterium | reverse complement strand
CTCGCCGCGAAACTCGAGGCGTCCGTCAATCTGGAGACCGAGGTCGGCGTATTCGCCCAGCAAAGGCACCGGTTTGGGCCCGACACTGGGCTTTGGCTTAGGTGGCAGGTCGCCTGGATACGCGACCGGCGCGGCGGCAGTCGCAAAGTTGGTAGTGGCGACCTGCCCCCAAACGGCTTCCATGATCGTCCGCATGTTCTGCTGAAATGCCGTGGCGCGCGCCGCTTCTATTTGTGCCTGCGCCTGGCGGAACGATTCCCTGTCGCCCAGCGACGTCACCGACGGAAGAGTCAGTGGCAGAGTGTCACGGCCGAGGCGGAGGCGAATTCCCGGAAGACCCGGAGTGCCGGTCGGTGGAGCGGGTGGCTGCTGCGGCTTGACGGTGCGTGTGGTATCGCGCGGGTCCTGCGCGCGCGAGGATGAGCTCACCGCGCAAAGCATCGACAGCGCGGCAATCCCGAGCGTGAAAAGGCGTCCGCATTGCGTGTTGAAGCGCGCGGAACTCGTTGTCGGCGTGTCGCTTACCCACGAGCGCACGGTATATTTCACTCTGTGAAGATACTGCACCGCTATGTGCTTAAGGAACATCTGGGGCCGCTCACATTCGCCCTTACGGCGCTGACTTCGATCCTGTTGCTGCAGTACATCGGCAAGCATTTCGGGGAGCTTGTGGGCAAGGGATTGCCGACGTTCGTGATTGCAGAGTTCTTCGGCCTCTCCATCCCACTCACCGTGGCGCTCACGCTTCCTATGGCCGTGCTGGTCGCCACGCTGTACGCCTTCAGCAGGCTGGCCGCAGAAAACGAGATCACGGCGCTCAAGGCCAGCGGCGTAAGTCTGGTGAGCGTGCTCACGCCAGTCCTATGGGCGGCCCTCGCGGTGACGCTCGTGATGGTCGGGTTCAACGACCAGGTGCTTCCAAGGTCCAACCACAAGCTCGCCACGCTGCAGCGCGACATCGCCCAGAAGAAGCCGACGTTTGGCTTGCGCGAACAGGTAATCAACGAGGTTAGTCCGGGAAAGTTTTACCTGCGGGCGGGACATCTCGACGAAGCGACGAACCTCATGCGCGAAGTGACGATCTACGACATGTCAGATCCGACGCGGCGACGCACGACCTACGCGGATAGCGGCAACATGAAAATGAGCAAGGGGCTGACTGACCTCGAGCTCACACTCTACAATGGGAACATGCAGGACGTTCCAGCGGCAAACCCAATGGAGCTTCAGCGCCTGTATTTCGATTCCACGCTCATCCGCGTCCGCGGCGTGGGAAACCAGTTTCAGAAGACGAGCGTCGACTCATATAAGAGTGACCGCGAGATGACGGTCTGCGAGATGCAGCAGGCGCAGGACAAGTCGCGGCTCGACCACGCGACGGCCCAGCGGGACTTCCAGCGGACGCTCGCCTCGCTGCGAAAGCAGAAGGCGAAGTTGAGCAAGGAGGTGCTCGCCGTCGATCCATCGCCGCCGTGGGATATTGGTCTGGGCCGATTGTATTGCAACCTCGTTGGCCTGGTGGTGCCGAAGACCGCGGGTGCGCAGAGCGTCTCCTCTACACCGAGGCAGGCGATAGCCCAACCTCAACTGCCATCCAGAGGACTCCCACCTATCGTGCGGGCCATTGACGGACAGCAGACTCCCGCCGATTCACTCAAACGCGCCGTCGCGATGGAAAATGCACAAATCGAGGCGCTTCGCATCAAGCTCGAAGACAGCTCACAGCTGATGAACGCCTATGGCGTCGAGATACACAAGAAGTTTGCGCTTGCTGTTGCGTGCTTCGTATTCGTCCTGCTCGGCGCTCCGATCGCGCTGAGGTTTCCGCGCGGTGGCGTCGGGCTCACGATCGGCGTAAGCCTGTTCGTGTTCGCCCTCTATTACGTGTGTCTGATCGCGGGAGAATCGTTGGGCAAGCGCGGGCTCATGCCGGCGGTGGTCTCGATGTGGATGGCCAACGTCATTTTTGCGGCGATCGCGCTGCTGATGCTGCGCAAGATGGGCAAGGAAGGAAGCACGGCGCGTGGCGGAGACATGCGGGAGATGTTCGACTCGCTTCGCGGTTGGACTCGGTCCAAGATCGGAAGAAAGAAGGCGCTGACTCAACCCGAGCAGGCGGCGGCCTGATGCGAGTGGTGCGAGCGCTGGACCGATATGTGTTCACGGAGTTCTGGAAGATCTTCGTCACTACGGCGCTGGGATTTCCAGTCCTCGTGAACATCATCGATCTCACGGACAACCTCGATAAGTATCTCGGCCAGAACCTGACTACCGGGCGCATCGCGCTCAGTTACCTGTACTGGCTTCCGGATTCCATGTTCATGGTGCTGCCCGCGGCAGTGCTGTTCGCGACAGTGTTCTCCATCGGTGCCCTTACAAGGCATTCCGAGATCACCGCGGCGAAGGCTTCGGGGATAAGCTTCTACCGATTCATCGCGCCGATCTTTGTCGGAGCGATAATCGCCACGCTGCTCGGCCTCGTGCTCGGAGAGCTGGCGCCGTTCACCAACAAGAAGCGATTGGATATTCTGCAAGTCAACAAGGTGAGCAACAACAACGACCGATATAACTTCGCGTACGCGGCTGACGGTGGCCGGGTGTACAAGATCGGCGCGCTGCACCTTCTCAGCTCGGCGATCGAGGGGATGGTGATCGAGCGCAAGGGTAACGGTCCGGACTATCCTTCCTACGTCATATCAGCCGACAAGGCGACATACGACACCACGAGAGGATGGATCTTGCAGAAGGGCGCGATGCATGTCCTCACCGACTCGATGGAGAATCTCACAGTCGGGTTCGACTCGCTGGTGGACCGGCACTTCACCGAGGCGCCGAAGCAGCTGACGCTGGCCCAAAAGGCTCCGACCGACATGGGGTTCAGGGAGCTGGGACGATTCATTACCTCGATGGAGCGATCGGGCGCGGAGGTCAACGAGCTGCGCGTGGAGCGAATGCTCAAGCTCTCGATTCCCATCACCTGCATCGTGATCCTGCTCTTTGGCGCTCCACTAGCAACCAGCACACAGCGGGGCGGAGCCGCGTACGGAATCGGCGTGAGCCTCGCGACTACTGTAATCTTCCTGATGCTGATTCAACTGATGAAGGGCATCGGCGGGAAAGGAATGATCCCGGCTGACCTGGCAGCGTGGCTCCCAAGCATCATATTCGGGCTGGTGGGAATCATACTTTTCGCCCGCGTGAGAACTTGAGCCGAGATCCACTCGGCTTCCTTCGGAGAATCGGTCAGCGCGCGTACTTCATGCGCGACATCGGCCGCGCGTTCCGGGATCCAAAAACCTACGGACCCGAGCTTTTCCGGCAAATGCGGAACATCGGCGTCGAGTCATTTCCGCTCGCCGCGATCGTCGCGGCGTTCATAGGTGCGGTGACGGCGTTTCAAACGCGCTACCAGCTATTCGGAGGAGTTCAGCTCTCGGTGGTGGGGTTGATCTCGCGGCAATCGATCATCCTCGAGCTCGGACCATTGCTCACGGGGCTGGTTCTGACGGGACGCGTGGGTGCGCGCATCACGGCCGAAATCGGGACAATGCGTGTCACCGAGCAGATCGACGCCCTCGAAACACTGGCCTACGATCCGATCGCGTATCTCGTGGTTCCAAGATTGATTGCCGCGCTGGTGATGGTTCCGGTGCTGACCATTCTTGCCGATGCAGTGGGCGTTGGCACCGCCATGCTGACCGCCGTAACAGCGACCGATCTTACGGTAGCGGATTTCAGCGCGGGGCTCAGGCTCTCGTTCACGCCATTTCAGATAGTGTACAGCATCATCAAGGCGACTATATTCGGGGGCGCGATAGCCTTCTTCTGCTCCTACGAAGGCTATACCGCGAACGTCGGCGCCGAAGGCGTCGGACGGAGCACCGCGCAGGCAGTCGTTGTGACGTCGGTGGCGATACTCGTGCTGGATGCGCTCACCGCGCTCCTGCTGGCCCCTTATCTCCAGGCATGAAGACAAGAGACGAAGTACTGGTCGGTCTGCTCGTTACGGTGGCGATCGTGGTCACGGTTCTGGGCTCGCTCTGGCTCGCGCGAGGCGGGTTGTCGAAGGGCTATCCGCTGTACGCGAAGTTTCCGTGGGGTGCGGGCCTCAAGCAGGGTCAGCCAGTCCTTCTGGTAGGCGTGAACATCGGTTACGTCGATGAGGTGGATCTCCACCAGGACGGTATTCTGGTGACGACGCTTCGCGTCGCGAATGACTACAAGGTCCCCGTCACGAGCAAGGCGGCGGTTGTTCCAAACGGGATTTTCGGCGATCAGGCCGTCGCGCTGACGCCGTCGAAGCCCGACCCACGCTCCTTCAACGCGGGCGACACGATTCCAATCGGGCCATCTACGCCGGGAATCTCGGAGCTGACGACCAAAGCCGACTCCATCACGCGGTCGGTGAACGCGATCACGACGGCGCTGGAGCAGCAGCTGGTCGCGCAGGGCGGCATTCGCGACCTGCGCAACACGATTGGGGCGACGAACCGACTCGTCACCGAATTTGCGGCGATCGCGTCCGAACAATCGCGACAGCTGACGGCGACGATGACATCGCTGCGGCGCGCCACGACCGCGATCGATCCGGCGAAGGTGGATTCGACGGTGAGCAATCTTCGGACGGCGAGCGCCAACATGGCTGAGATGAGCGCTCAGCTGAAGGCGACGTCCGGCAAGCTCGACGTGATAATTGCGAAGGTGGACAGCGGGAATGGCAGCGCCGCGAAGCTGCTGAATGATCCGGGCGTCTACAACGACGTGCGCGCGCTGCTCCAGCGAATGGACTCCCTCGTCGCCGACATCAAGAAGAATCCGAAGCGCTACATCAACGTAAAGATCTTCTAGCGGCAGCGGCCGGCTTCGGCCGGTGCACGCGCGGCGGCGGCTGCCTGAGCTGCCAACGCACCCGATACCCAACGGCTACGATCACGAGCAGCAGGCAGAGCTCGACGTAGACCTTCTCGCCATCGAGGAAATCGATCGGTGCGTCCTTCAGTTTGGGGTCGGTCAGGATTCCGTGCACGAAGAACAGCGCCGCGACGCCGTAGGCGGTGAAGTGCAGCGTCTTCCATGTGCGTCGCCCGAGCTCGCGCCTGAAGTATGATGTCAGCACCACGAACGACAGGGCGTATAGCGCCAGCGCGCCGAGGACGTTGATCCATGGCTGTCTGGGCGCGTGCACGGGATAAAGAATGTCGAGCAGCGTGAACTTCGCGGTAGATGAAAAGAGGATGATCACCGGATGGATCGACGCGATGGTGAGCGCGACGTACGCCGTCCAGTTGTGGAGCTTGAAAGTGTTGATGCGCCGGTGCGGCCAGTTGCGGACCGGGTTGTACTTCATCGACATCACCAGTCCGAGCAGGATGTTGAGCGTGAGCAGCGTCATTGCTGCCAGGCCGAAGTAGCTGGATAGGTCTATTGCCGACATTGTTCTGGCGAACGGGTAAGAAAAAAGGAATGCCGGCGGGACCTATCCCGCCGGCATTCCCACTTTACTGCCTTGCGAACTGTTTTGCTGGCCTCAGCTGCTTAGAAAGCGTACTT
>DASXYR010000034.1:0-3653 GCA_036502385.1 Gemmatimonadaceae bacterium | reverse complement strand
CTAATCGAACGGGGAACGACGCACCAGATCACGAACACTGGACGCACCGCGCTCAAGACGCTCAACTTCTACGTGCCGCCGGCATACACGAAGGCCGGCAATGAGCTCCCACGCGGCCGGAGTTGAGCGAATCGAATCCTGGGGAATGCTAAGTACACCGGCAAAACAAAACGCCAACCAATGCGGAGGGCGTTGTTATTTCTTCGGACACCCTTACCTGCTCGGTGCCGTCCGTCCGATTCCTTTGCCAGCCGGTTTGGCCGGACCGTCGGCGTCCTTCGCCGCGTTGGCTGCCTTCACCTCGTCGGTGTCGGCGAAGCTCACGTCCTTGCCGCGCTGCTTCAGAAGATTGATGATGCCGACCTTGTCCGTCGCCTTCAGGTAGGCTTCTTCGGGCTCGACCATGCCGGTATCGACGAGATCGATCAGTGCATCGTTCATCGTCACCATCCCGAGCCGGCGCGACGTCTGCAGCACGGAAGGCAGTTGGAATGTCTTGCCTTCACGAATCAGGTTCGACACCGAGGGGGTCGACAACATGATCTCGCGCGCGGCCACGCGGCCACCGCCGATTTTCTTGCAGAGCACCTGCGAGATGACGCCCTTGAGCGACTCGGAGAGCATCACTCGAATCTGCGCCTGCCTGTCCGGCGGGAACTGATCGATGACGCGGTCAACCGTGCTCACCGCGGTCGATGTGTGCACCGTGCCGAAAACGAGGTGGCCGGTTTCCGCTGTCTCGATCGCCATGGAGACGGTCTCGAGGTCGCGCAGCTCACCAACCAGCACGATGTCCGGATCTTCGCGCAGCGCCGCCCGCAGCGCGTGCTTGAAGGACGATGTGTGAACGCCGACGTGGCGCTGCGTGATGAGGCATTTCTTGCTTTCGTGTACGAACTCGATCGGATCCTCGATCGTGATGACGTGATCGGAGCGCGTGCGGTTGATGAGGTCGATCAAGGCGCAGAGCGTCGTCGACTTGCCTGAGCCCGTCGGTCCCGTGACGAGCACGAGACCCTTGGTCAGGTGACAGAGGCGCTGCACTTCCTGCGAAATTCCCATCTGCTCGACGTTGACGACCGCCGCGGGGATGGCACGAAAGACGGCCCCGGTGCCTTTGCGATCGCGCAGGCCGTTGCCGCGGAATCGCGCCAGGCCCACGATCTCGTGCGCAAAATCCGTGTCGTTGATCTCCTTGAACTCGACGCGATTCTGCTCGAGCATTACGGAGGCCAGCATGACGTCGATCTCGTCAGAGCTCAACGATGCCTCGCCCGGGATCGGCGCAATCTCGCCGTTCGCGCGCAGAAGCGGCGGTGATCCGGCGCGCAGATGCAGGTCCGACGCCTTCTTGCCGACGAGCTGGCGCAGCAACCCTTCAATCCTTTCAAGCGCGCCATCTTGCCCAACAGCGATGCCTGAAGCTTGAGCGCGTGGAGCCTCGGCGCGCGGAGCCTCTAACGGCGCCTGCTCGACTCTGGGGGTCGTCAGTTTCGGCTCCTGCGCACGTGGCGCCTGGACAGGTGGGGTTGCCATTGCAGGCCTCGACGCCGCGGGGCTCGCCGTTGCACTCCCGCGAGCGCGCGGCTCTATGCGAGCGGAGATCTTTCCGTTCTGTGTCAGGCTGACTTCGAAGAGCCCGTCAGTCGAGGAGTATTCGAATCGGACCGCTCCGTTGAGGTCGAGCGCGTGGGGGGCAGCCACAGGCGCTATCTCACGCACGAGCGTGAGAATTTGCGCGCTCGTAAGCGGCTGCTTCATCACGGGTCGCGGTGAGTCCTTGATCATCACCGTCGCAACTTCGCCCTCCGACAGATTCAGTGCGGAGGCGTTGTTGGAAACGAGGATGTTGAGAAAGCGGTCTAGCTGTGCCATTTCAGTCCAGTGGACGGACGCGGTCGATCAGGGAGCGATTGATCAACCTCGCATCGTTTGAGGTATATAGAGTCAGAAAGCGCGATTTGAGCGCATTCAGATAATCGAGAACCCGGGCGCGGTCGGGAGGTCCTTCGAGTTTGATGGAGCCCAGCCGGACTTCGCCACCGACAAGAATCACCTGCAGAAGCGCTGTCGGACTTGGAAGGCCGCGCGGCGGGAGATCGGTAGCTTCCTCACGTCTGTCGGCAGCGACTTCAGCTACCCGCCCTTTCGAGACGAGGATGACTTCCGAGTTTTCGAGCTCGAGGGGGAAAAAGGGCGTCGCGGCGTTGAACAGCTCGGAAACGTCCTCCAGCTCGAACGGGCGATACGAAGAGAAATGGATGAACACACTTCCCTTGACCTCTTCTCCGCCGAGCATCGTGAGAATGACGGCCTTGCGGGTCGTCTCGATGCGGTACTGATTCGCGCTCAAAGTTGTCAACGACATTTATACGCGCGGCGGGGGTTGGGCGTGAGAACTTCGCTCGGTAGTAGGACTCTTTCCCGGGGCCTCAAGTCACGGTTGGCGGGCATTCCGGAGGGCTTGCTTTTCGGCCAGGGACGCCTTCAGCGGTACACACAAAGATGACGCCGGCTCTCCCTAGTGGCGTCGGCCCAACGGCCTTACTTTCACGTGTCTTCAAACACGGATTTTGGCGATGACTTTCCTGGTCCAACCGCAGCGCAAGACCTATGACGTCTGCATCGTGGGCTCGGGTGCGGGGGGTGGAATGGCGGCCTACGTCCTGACCCAGGCAGGCGCGAACGTGCTCCTCCTCGAGGCCGGAGGGCCGTGGGACAACACCCGCGATTCGGCGATGTTCAAGATGCCGTATGAGTCTCCGCGCCGCGGGGCGTCCACCAAGGAGCGCCCGTTCGGCGAGTTCGACGGCTGCATCGGAGGCTGGGAGCTCGCGGGAGAGCCGTTCACGAAGGCCGAAGGAACGGACTTCATGTGGTGGCGCGCGCGCATGGTTGGCGGGCGCACGAATCACTGGGGCCGAATCTCGCTTCGATTCGGACCGGACGATTTCATGGCGAAGAGTCGCGACGGCCTTGGCGACGACTGGCCGATCGGATACCAGGACATCGCGCCCTATTACGACCGCATCGACAAGCTCATAGGAGTGTTCGGCAACAACGACAATCTGCCGAACCACCCCGGCGGATATTTCCTGCCGCCTCCGAAGCCGCGCTGTTACGAGCTGATGGTGAAGGATGCGGCAGATGCGCTCAATGTCACGTGCGTCGCGGCGCGTCTTTCGGTCATCACCAGAAATCACAATGGTCGAGCCGCGTGCCACTATTGCGGCCAATGCGGCCGCGGCTGCATAACGAACTCGAACTTCTCATCGACCAACGTTCTGATCGCCCCCGCGTTGAAGACCGGGCGCCTGACGCTCGTTACAAACGCGATGGCGCACGAGGTCACCCTCGACAAGAACGGTCTCGCGAGCGGGGTCTCCTACATCGACACGAAAACCGGCGCGGAGAACCACGCCAATGCGCGCGTCGTGGTGCTGGCTGCGAGCGCGTGCGAGTCGGCCCGCCTGCTTTTGAATTCCAAGTCGCCAAAATTTCCGAACGGGCTTGCCAACACGAGCGGCGTCGTCGGCAAATACCTGACCGACACGACGGGCACCGGTGTCGGCGGATTCATTCCGAAAATGGTGGATCACATCCCCCACAACGAGGACGGTGTCGGTGGCAACCACATCTACATGCCGTGGTGG
>DASXYR010000033.1:0-4493 GCA_036502385.1 Gemmatimonadaceae bacterium | reverse complement strand
TAGCGATCAACGTCGTCGCGACGCGCGAGACTTCCGATCCGAATCGGGAGCTGTGGTGGGCGCATACGGGTGGAGGCGGCGGCAACTTCGGCGTCGTCACGCGATACTGGTTCAGATCGCCCGGCGCGTCTGGCGACGATCCGCGCAAGCTGCTGCCGCGCGCGCCGGAATCTATTACTACCTTTAGGGCGGAGTGGAGCTGGAGCGGCATCGATGAGCCCTCCTTTCTGCGGCTCGTGCGCAATCATGGCACCTGGTGCGAGCGAAACAGCGATGAAGGCTCACGCTTTGCCTCGCTCTGGACGCTTCTCGAGCTCCATCGAAAGCAGTTCGGGAAGATTATCGTTCGCGGCGTCAGCACCGCTGGCGGAGGCGCCGAGCGGCAGTGGGATGACCATCTGACAGCATTGAGCGAAGGAATCGTCGAACCGAGCGGACGGGAGGTTGCGCGAATGTCGTGGCTGGATTTCGCGCTGAATCCGTTTCCGGACATGTTCGCGATGCCACCCGGTGGCGTGAGCGCCAAGGTAAAGGACGCGCTGCTCAAGAGACGCTTCACCGATCGCCAGATCGGCGTCGCCTACGATTATCTGACTCGCACCGATCACGACATCATGGGCGGCATGCTCGGACTTGCAACGTACGGCGGCCGGATCAACACCGTCGCGCGCGACGCGACCGCGAGCGCGCAACGCGATTCGATCCTGGACACGGCGTGCAACACGGGTTGGCTGGATCCGCGCGAAGCGGACAAGAACCTCAGGTGGGTGCGCGAGTTTTATCGCGAGCTGTTCTCGGAGACCGGAGGCGTGCCGGTGCCTGGCGATGCGTACGATGGGGCATTAATAAATCATCCCGACACCGATCTCGCCGATCCGGCTCTGAATACGTCGGGCGTGCCGTGGCCCACGCTCTACTACAAGGAGAACTACCCGCGCCTACAACGCGTCAAGTCCGTGTGGGATCCGACCAACGTGTTCCATCACGCGTTGTCTATTCGTTTGCCCTAACCGAGGGAACACCATGCTGCGACAACTTATACTGCTGCTGGGAATCACTGCATCGACCGCCACTAATTGGAATCCGACAACCGTCGCCCATTCGCGGGCTGTGAACGAGGCGATGCTTGGGCGGTGGGACATCTCCATCGCGACTCCTTCCGGCGAGGCACCTTCGTGGCTCGAGATCGAGCTGTCGGGCCGCGATCAGCTGGTCGGACGGTTCGTCGGGGTCGTCGGTAGCGCGAGGCCGATCTCCGTGATCGCCGTCGACGGGGACTCGCTCAGCTTTGCGATTCCCTACCAGTGGGAAGACGGGAACGGCAACCTATCGGTGCGTGGAGCGATTCACGGCAGCAGCCTCAGCGGCTCCATGACGTTCCCCGACGGAAAAACGTATTCGTGGACGGCGGTGCGCGCGCCGCGCCTCGATGGTCGTCCGACTCCGGCGTGGGGCACGCCGATTCGCCTTCTGCGCGCGAACGATCTCGGCGGCTGGCATCCGAGCGGGACGACGAATCAGTGGAAGGTCGTGAATGGCGTCTTGAGCAGCCCGAAATCGGGAAGCAACCTCATCACCGATCGCAAGTTCGGCGACTTCAAGCTGCACGTCGAGTTTCGCTACCCGAAGGAGAGCAACAGCGGTGTGTATCTCCGCGGACGGCACGAGGTACAGATCCAGGATGACTTCGGCAATCCGCCCGCCAACGATCGCTTCAGTGGCATCTACGGTTTTATATCGCCGAGCGTGATCGCGGCGAGGCCGGCGGGCGAGTGGGAGACGTACGACATCACGCTGATCGGGAGAATGGTCACCGTGGTCGCGAACGGGAAACAGGTCATCTGCAATCAGGAGATCCCGGGGATCACCGGTGGCGCACTGGATAGTCACGAAGGTGAGCCAGGTCCACTCTTCCTGCAGGGCGATCACGGGCCAGTCGACTACAGGAACATCGTGATCACGCCGGCGAGGTAGCCGGAGTGTGAAATTGCCTCAGCTTTTCCGGCGCCCTGGCAAAACCCTGAGCCCGCGCGCATCGATTTTCAGCTCCCTATTGATAAGGGCCAGCTCCGCGACGTAGACGCGCTCGAGAAACCGCCGCGTCAATGCCCGTTCGATGACGCCGAGCAGGCCCGATCGCGTTGTCAGGTCGGTCTTGATCGTGACGCGCGACTTCCCGGCGCTGAGTGGTTCGACGATGAACGTCGTCACGGCGCCTCTGTCGAGATCGGTCTCGACGAGGACGCGTCCCGGCTCGGGCTCGGTGACGTGAGCACGGGCATGATTGGTCGTTCCGAACACGATCAGATCGTATTGGATCACCGTGCCGGCCCCGTAGCCGCCTTCCTCGACGCGAAGATTGCGAAAGTAGCGGGGCGGGATAATTCGCGTATGACCGACGCGATAGTCGGCGATCATCCGATAGGCATCGGCGGCGGACCCGCCGACTTTGGCGCTCGCCTCGGCGTGCAGGGTGTTCGTAGGCCGCTCACCGGTCATTACCAGATAATATCACCAGACGAGCCAACCACACAAACGTATGTACGGGGCGGTGTTAAGCACCCCGTGAGAGATTCGCGGAGTTGTGCCTGAGCACGTTTGCAAATGGTGTCGTGACAAGCACTTGCAGGAACGCCTCTTGAATAGATGAGTGGTTCGCACGACGACAACAAACTCATCAAGAGAGGTTCTCATGTTTCATATTCCACGCAGGCACTTCCGCGCCGCGGCCCTCGGGATCGGGCTCGCGCTGACCGCTTCGGGTGCCGTATCCGCGCAATCGCGCGTGGTGCTTCCGGCCGGAAGCGTCATCATCGTCCGCACAACCGCCCCGCTTCAATCCGCGTCCGCCAGAACCGGACAGACGTTCGAGACCAACGTCGAAGAGAGCATTGGCGTCGATGAATACACCGTGATTCCTGCGGGCAGCAGGATTCGTGGGTCAGTGACTATGGCGACGCCCGCTACGCGCCAGCAGTCCGGCGTCATCGATGTCGTCTTCAATCGTCTCACGCTTCCAAATGGGTCGACCTTCCAGATCAATGGCAAGCTCACCAGCACCGATTCCGCAGAGCGGCGCCAGATCGAGAGCGATCCGAACGCACACGTGGTTCTGGTGGGAGAGCGCGGGGGGATCGGCGCGGCCATCGCCGGCGCCGGCTCGAGCGGAAACTCGAACAATATCTTCGCGGCATTGGGCGGACTTCTCTCGGAAGGTCGTGATGTAAGCGTGCCGGCGGGAACTCCGCTCGCCGTCGAGCTGCAGAACGCGGTGACGCTACGCGGTGGCGGCAGACTCCGTGTCCCCGAAGGTTCTACGCTTTACACGGCGACCGACCGGATACGCGCGGCCCAGCAGGCACTTGCGCAGCAGAATTATTATCGCGGCGCGGCGAACGGAATGCTGGACAACGCGACAAGGCGCGCGCTCTTCCAGTATCAGGTCGATCACAGTCTGAGCGCGACGGGCAATCTCGATGGCCGCACCGCGCAAGCGCTCGGCATCAGCCTCGCCGGCACAGGCGTCGGCGGCGGTGTGAGCGGAACGGTGCTGTCGAGCGCCGCGGCGTCGATGGTTCGTCGTGACGCGCAAAATCTCGTATCGCGGTTTCGCTCGGAGCTGGCGGCGTCGGGTGTGGGTCGCCTGAACTACGCGCGGGCGTACACGCAGGCGGACCTGGAGCTGTGGTTCGCGCTGTCGGCGTTTGCGGACAATGCTTCGCTTTACGAGCAGATCGTTAACACGGGCGGCAACCCGAATGCAGCTGTTCTGGCGGGCCGGGCGCTCGCGAGTGCGGCACGCCGCGTCGACAGCGTGATACAGACTTCGCGCGCATCGTCGCAGACGCAGAACGGTTGGTCGAATATTCGGCGTCAGATCAGCACGATCGATACTGCCGGCGGATACTAAGCAATCGCGATGACAAGAGGGGCGGGGGGGATTATATCTCCCGCGCCCCTTTTGCATCGCGTTGGTTAATTGCCGCTCGAGCCGGCGACAGCACGGAAGGCTGATGCTCATAAGACAATCTGCAGACGAAGATTTCGATGCGATGCTGGCGATCATCAATGACGCGGCGCGCGCCTATCGCGGCGTGATACCGGAAGACCGGTGGCACGAGCCGTACATGCCGGCGAAAGATCTCGCGAAGGAGATCGCCGACGGCGTCGTGTTCTGGGTGGCGGAGCAGGACGGCCGTGTGTCGGCGGTGATGGGAATGCAGGACAAGGGAGGTGTCGCTCTCGTTCGGCATGCGTACGTCGCGTCTACGGCGCAAAGGAGCGGAGTGGGGACAGCACTCCTGCGTCACGTGCAGGACCTGACCGATAAGCCCATCCTCATTGGAACCTGGGCGGCCGCATCGTGGGCGATCGAGTTCTATAAACGGAACGGATTTACTGTGGTGCCGAGCGCCGAGAAGGACCGTTTGCTTCGGACGTACTGGTCGATTCCCGCGAGGCAGGTGGAGACATCCGTCGTTCTCGCCGACAGG
>DASXYR010000032.1:0-11883 GCA_036502385.1 Gemmatimonadaceae bacterium | reverse complement strand
AGACCGGGAAGAGCATCTCTCTGTACTTGGGAAGCGGCCAGAAGTCATCGCCTACGATCAACTCCAACTCATCGCACATCTTCCGTACTTCGGCCATCGTATCCGCGCCTTCCGAGGTGAGCAGGTCGGCCTGACCCGGCGGATCCTCGTGCATTGCTTCGGCGCGGGCGATCACGTCGCTCAGATCCTCGCGGAATTCCTGCAGCTCCTGCACCAGCTCGCCGACCTTGTTGGCGGTCGCGACTTGAGGGACCACGGCGACTCCGGCGGTCTTCGATTGTGACGCGGACTCCGACAGCTGTCCGAGATAAGCGTATGCCGCTGGAACGACAATCGTGTCGACCATCTCGCGCAGAGTGTGCAACTCGATGAGCATGTCCTTCACGTACCGCTCGACGCGAACGTGGTAGCGGGACTCGAGCTCCTCCTTCGTAAGAACTCCGAGCTTCGTGAGCAGGGCACGGGACTGCTTCGACACCATCTGCTTGAGCGCCTCAGGCGTGCGACGGAGATTCGGAAGGCCCCTCTTCTTGGCTTCGGCGACCCATTCCTCGGAGTAGTTGTTGCCCTCGAAGCGAACTGGCGCGCTCTCCTTGAAGGATTCCCGCACGACCTTGAGTACCGCCTCATCAACAGACTTGGTCTTCTTCATCGTCTCGCGCAATGCGTCGGTGATCTCACCGATGCCGTCGGCGACCGCCGAGTTCAGCAATGCGACCGGGAACGCGATCGAGGCGGAAGATCCCACCGCGCGGAACTCGAATTTCTGACCCGTGAACGCAAACGGCGAGGTCCGATTGCGGTCTGTATTGTCACGCTGCACCTCGGGGAGCCGAGCGACGCCGAGCTTGATCATCTGCTGCTCGGGACTGCCGGACGTCTTTCCGGCCGCGATCTCCTCGATGACCTGCGTCAGCATGTCCCCCATGAAGACAGAGATGATTGCCGGAGGGGCTTCGTTGGCGCCGAGTCGATGTTCGTTTCCGGAGGAGGCGATGCCGGCGCGCAGCAGCCCCGAATGCTTGTGAACTGCCTTGAGCACCGCCGCGAGAATCACGAGAAAGCGCAGGTTCTGGTGCGGAGTCTTTCCAGGCTTGAGAAGGTTGAGCCCATCGAGATCCGCCGAGTCGGCGGTGATGGACATCGACCAGTTGCAGTGTTTGCCCGATCCGTTGATGCCGGCAAACGGTTTTTCGTGGAGCACGGCCTGGAGATGGTGCCTCAGCGCCACTCGACGCAGCGTCGCCATAACGAGCATGTTGTGATCGACGGCGAGGTCGGTTTCCTCGAAGTAGGGTGCCATCTCGAACTGGCAGGGCGCGACTTCGTTGTGACGGGTGGTTATCGGCACGCCGAGCTTGTACAGCTCGAACTCGGCCTCGGCGATGCAACCCTGGATGCGCTCCGGAATGCCTCCGAAGTAGTGATCCTCGAGCTGCTGTCCGCGCGGCGGCGGGGCGCCGATCAGCGTGCGTCCACCCATCACGAGGTCGGGCCGCATCGCGAAGTGGGCGCGATCGATGAGAAAATATTCCTGTTCGGCGCCGAGGGTGGTGAACACGCGGCGAACGCCTTTGTCGCCGAGGAGCTCGAGCAGCGCGATCGCTTTCTGCGAGAGGATGTCCGAGCTGCGGAGCAGGGGCGTCATCTCGTCGAGCGCTTCGCCGTTGTAGCCGATGAAGACCGACGGAATGCACAGCGTGCGCGCGCCGGTTGATTCGACGATGAAGACGGGGCTGGCGGGATTCCACGCCGTGTAGCCGCGCGCTTCCCAGGTTGCGCGCAGTCCGCCCGAAGGGAAGCTCGAGGCGTCCGGCTCGCTTTGAATGAGCTGATCGCCAGTGAACGACTCCATTGGCTGGCGGTCGTCGTCGAACGCGAAGAACGCGTCGTGTTTCTCGGCCGTCAAACCGGTCTGCGGCTGGAACCAGTGCGTGAAGTGGGTGACACCGCGACCGATTGCCCATTCCTTGATGACTTGAGCGACGACAGGCGCGATGGCGCGGTCGAGCTTCTTGCCCTGCCGGATGGAGGCGGCGAGGCTGGCGAAAACCTCGCGGGGAAGTTTGTCGCGCAGCTGACGGACACCCAGCGTATTGACCCCGAAATACTGGGAAGTGGGACCGGGGATTCCGTCCTCATTGAATCCGGGAGCAACCCGGGGTGAGCGATTGGTGAGCTCCTGGATGATGGCTTTGCGCTGGCTGGTCGTCGCGGGTGTCATGGGTCTATGGTCGTGGGGGTCAGTACGGATAGTGCAGAAACTGCACAATCACAACGTCAAATTCGCATTGCGGCGGCTGAAACGCAAGGAATTCGCCCTGTTTTTTGCCAAGATTGCAAAAATTAGCCTATAGGGCTACGTTCCCTCCATGCCGCGACATCGCTCCCAGATTCCCGATACCACAGGCGCCAACGCCAAGGATATCCTGGATCTCGCCACCAAGAACAACGTCCGATTCCTCAGGCTGCAATTCACGGACATCCTCGGAATCAACAAGAACGTCGAGGTTCCGGCCTCACAATTCGAGAAGGCGCTGGCGGGTGACATGATGTTCGACGGGTCATCGATCGAAGGCTTCGTCAGGATCGAAGAGTCGGACATGCTGCTCGCGCCCGACATGAGCACCTTCCAGATCTTCCCGTGGGGAGACGAGAGCAGCCGTGTCGCGAGGGTGATCTGCGACATCAATACCCCGGACGGCAGTCCGTTTGCCGGCGACCCCCGCGGAGTGCTGAAGAAAATGATCGCGCGTGCTTCCGCTCTCGGCTACACGATGAACGCCGGCATGGAAGCGGAGTTCTTCATGTTCAAGCCCGGTGCGAACGACGAGCCGTCGACGGTCACGCACGACGTCGGATCATATTTCGATCTCGCGCCGGCCGATCTGGGCGAAGACGCACGGCGGGCGATCGTGGATGTGCTCGAGCGGATGGGATTCGAGGTCGAAGCCGCGCACCACGAAGTTGCCCACGGACAGCACGAGATTGACTTTCGCTACGCCGAAGCGCTGAAAACGGCTGACAACATCACGACGTTCAGATTCGTCGTGAAGTACGTCGCCGGGACGTTCGGCTTGACTGCCTCCTTCATGCCCAAGCCGATTTTTGGGCAGAACGGGAGCGGAATGCACACCCACCAGTCGCTCTTTCGCGGAAGCGAGAACGCATTCTGGGATGCGAAGCGCGAGTGGGAGCTCTCGGATACGGCACTCCACTACATCGGTGGGCTTCTGCGGCACGCTCGCGGATTTACCGCGATCACAAACCCGCTTGTAAACTCGTACAAGAGACTCGTGCCCGGCTATGAAGCGCCGGTGAATGTCGCGTGGTCGATGCGGAACCGTTCGCCGATGATTCGGATTCCCGACCGAAGAGGGGCGGGGACGCGCGTCGAGCTCCGAATTCCGGATCCGTCGGCGAATCCGTACCTCGCACTGGCGGTGCAGCTGGCCGCGGGGCTGGATGGCGTCTCGAACAAAGCCGACGCGCGCGAACCGGTGAATACGAACATCTGGGAGATGTCGCACCGCGAGAAGCGGCGTCTTCGCATCGATGATCTTCCGCACAATCTCGGCGAAGCGTGCGACGAGCTGGAGAAGGATGGAGTCATCACCGAAGCGCTGGGCGAGCATATCACGGCGCAGTTTCTCGCCGCCAAGCGACTCGAGTGGCAGGATTACATCACCCAGGTGTCGCAGTGGGAGCTCGATAACTATCTCGCCAAATACTGACGCCCGGGAAAAGAACGCGATCGTCAGATCGATCCCGCTTGGTCTTACAGCTCTGCGGCTATTGCTGGCGCCGGTGCTGGTGTGGATGGTCTACGCGGGTGCATCGGGAATCTTCTTCGCCGTCGTGATCCTCATCGCATTCGTTTCCGACTATTTCGATGGCGTGATCGCGCGGCGGCTTGGAGTGGCGACACCGGAGCTTCGGCATTTTGACAGCAGAGCCGATCTGGTGTTCTACGCGACGGCAGCGTGGGCGGTGTGGATGCTAAGGCCTGATGTCGCGCGATCGATAGCCGTGCCCGCGCTTATCGTGATCGCGCTCGACGTGGTTCGGCACGTGTTCGACTTCGCGAAATTTGGCCGAGATGTCGCGTATCATGCGTGGAGCTCGAAAGCGTGGGGTCTGTCGCTCGCAGCGGCGCTCGTCCTTCTGCTCGGGTTCGGGATCTCCCAGCCTTTCGTCCCGGTAGCCGTCTACCTGGGCCTGGTGGCTCAGGTTGAGGGGCTTATGATCTCCATCGTTCTTCCGACGTGGATCAGCGATGTCCCTACCATCTTCAAGGCGTTGGAGCTGAGAAAAAGGGCGAACACCGCCGCTTAGGCAGCGAGTGATCGTCTAGCGGCTACGCTTCCTCCCTCCGGATTTGCGTCCGCCTGAGGACTTTCTGCCTGTGCGCTTGCGCGGAACCTTCGCGCCCTTTTTTCTCGCCTCAGACAATCCGATTGCGATCGCCTGCTTGCGGCTCTTTACCGTCCGTCCGCTCCGGCCGGATTTGAGTGTTCCCTTGTTGCGACGGCGCATCGCGCTCTCGACGCGTTTGGATGCCGCTTTGCCGTATTTCCGCTTGCCAGTTTTCTTCCGCGCAGCCATGCTAGTCCTCCGGTAAAGGTATGGTTATGGTTGGGCCGAGGCGGCGTGGCGCATGTTGTGCCGGAGAAGACAGGCGTCGATCGAGCCGTTTCGTCAATCTTCACTCGCACGATTATGCGCAGCCGGACGGGCCTTGAAGCCGAAGCCATCAATCGTCTCACCGACGGCGTGCAGCCGGAGGTCATGCGGGCAATTCTCGTGCAATGTCTTGCCGGAGAGGTCGCCCCGTCGCGCGCGATTTCACGAATGTTGGCTGAAGGACCATTGTCAACGGTGCGCGCCGCGATCGACGACGTGACTCGTCGCGCCGCGACGATCTCTCGCGCGAGCGACGTCCTCGTTCATGACAGGGTCGATGAGCTCACTCAGGTATTCGTCGAGAACGTCGCGGCGCTTGCCGACATCGGTGACACGTCGACCGGCGCGGCAGGGCGGGCGGCAGCGCTCAGAGAGCGAGCAACGCGCGCCGCAGAATCCGGCGACCGCGGAGAGACGCGAACCTCCGATTAACGAGGGCAGTTTTCTCGAGATGCGGGTCATCTTCCGATTGCGCGGTGTGGCCGTGGCCGCCCTTGTCGTTCAGACAAGCGCGTGCGGAGATGCATCCGGTCCAAAGTTCGGCCCCCCGGCGACTGAGGTCATCGTCGCAGGCAACGCGCAATTGAATCCGCAGGTCGGGACGATGCTGCCGATTCCTCTCTCCATACGGGTTGCCGACGAGCAGGATCGAAATGTTCGAGGCGCCATGGTCTTCTGGAATGCCAGCACCGGAACCTTGAGCGCTCCGGCGTCGCTCACCGACGAGAACGGCCTGGCATCGGTGAACTGGACCCTCGGCACTGCAAGCGGTACGCAGGTCACGACTGCAACCGTGAGCGGACTTCCACCGGTCACTTTCAGCGAACACGCGGTTGCGGGCCCGCTGACACAGATCCTCCTCTCCCGTGATACCGTCCGGCTCCTCGGGGTGGGAGACAGTTTCCGTCTCACCGCGCGTCCCGTTGACGCGTATGGAAATACAGTGCCCGGCGGCAGCAAGGTCGAGTCGCTGGATACTACGATTGTAACCGCGGACAATCTCGGCACCGGAGCGATATTGATCGCGCGAGCATCGAATGCGACTGCAACGGTTCGTGCAACCGCAGGCGGATTGACGAAGAGCGGAACAGTCATCGTTTTGCCGGCGGCCTGCTCGTCGGGCGCAACGCCCGTTAGCCTGAACGTGGGCGAAGTCGCGATTCTGTCGGGAGCAGAGGCGTCCGAGTTCTGCGTGCAGGGAACCGACGCGGGAGCGGAATTCACGGCAATCCCGTTCTATTCGGATTTTTCGGAATCAACACTGCGCGTGACGTTTTACGCGAGCGGTACGACGCCCGTGACTCCGGGCCAATCCTCGGTAAGAAAAACGAGATCAGCCGTTACGCGCGGAGCTGCGACACTCGCGGAAGACCGGGGATTCGAGACGAGATTGCGGGATCTCTCCAGGCGAGATCTCACGCCAAAGATGGCGATCGCCAGGCAGGCACGATCTCTTGCGGCGGGAACGTCCAAGCTGAGGGCCTTGGTCAAGCTGGGCGACGAGCTTCAGCTCAACACAAATTCGTCGGTGTCCTGCGCCAACCCGCAGCTCAGAACAGGACGTGTCGTTGGCATAAGCAATCGTGCGATTCTGATTGCCGACACCGCGAACCCAGCCGGCGGCTTCACGGACGCCGACTACCGCTCGATCGGTGACACGTTCGACACGCTCGTCTATTCCGTCGACACGCAGAATTTCGGGGATCCCTCGGACATCGATGGCAACCAGCGCGTGATCATATTCTTCACGAGTGCTGTGAATTCGCTCACACCGCCGAACCAGAGCTCCTTCATCGGCGGCTTCTTTTTCAGCCGCGACCTTTTTCCGACGTCTGCCACGCCGACGCAGGCGCTGTGCGCCACGAGCAATGTGGCCGAGATGTTCTACATGCTCGTTCCGGATCCCGATGGAATGATCAATCAGAATGTCCGCACTCCCGATTTTGTGCGCGGCATCACCATCGGTGTCCTCGCGCACGAGTTTGAGCATCTGATCAACGCGTCGCGACATCTCTATGTCGCGGGCACTTCGACATTCGAGGATGTTTTCCTCGACGAAGGGCTCGCCCACATGGCCGAAGAGCTGACGTTCTATCGGGCGAGCGGCCTCGTGCACGACGGGGACATCGCTTTCGCCGCGACCCAGGCTCCGCAACCGGTGCTCGATGCGTTCAACAGCTTCGGATCGGCTAATATGCGCCGGTTCCGCGAGTTTCTTCGCAATCCGCAGGCGAGCTCACCCTACGCAACCACTGCCGATATCAGCACGCGCGGAGCCATTTGGTCGTTTCTGCGATACGCGGCTGACCGTCGTGGCGGAGACGAGAGCGCATTGTGGCATCAGCTCGCCAACCCTCCCGCGGGCCTGTACGGAATCGCCAATCTCAATCAGGCCTTCGGGTCCGACGTTTCTTCGTGGATACGGGACTGGGCGACAGCGAACTACACCGACGATCTCATTTCCGGACTTCAGTCGACCTACACCCACCCGAGCTGGAACTATCGATCCGTGATACCAGCGCTCGATGCGACCCCGTTTCCGCTGGCGGTCAGGGGACTGAATAGCGGCGCCATTACTACGGTCGACATCGATGATGGCAGCGCGGCGTATCTGAGCTTCGGCGTTTCGGCCGGAGCAACGGGTGGAGCACGCATCACATCTCGCGGCGGAGTCGTTCCGAACACGTTCAGCCTTTCAATCGTCCGGACTAAGTGAGTCCCGCTCTTCGCGGCGATCGACGCGCCTGCGATCCCGACCTCTACGATCCTTGTTCGAACGTGAGCGCAGCCAGCGATAGGTGAGAAAAAAAGCAACGGCGAGAATGATCCAATAGAATGGCTTGAGGATCTCATGAAAGGCCGGTGCCGCCGTCTCGAACCACATGATCAGAGCGATCAGCGCGACCGCGGTGGCCCATACCAGCACAAGCTGACGGGGCTTGCGGCCGTAGATCATCTCACTTGCACCAGCTCGGCGTGAACGGCATTAGGGCTGGAAGTTACACGATTAGATGCTGGCGCGATGCCGCCTGGCGAGGTACTCAGCGGACGCGCGACTTGTGGCCGGCGATCTGCGCCAGCGTGTCACCGGTCAGCCGGAACGACGTCCACTCATCCATCGACTTCGCGCCGATCTGTCTGTAAAAGTCGATCGCAAGCTGGTTCCAGTTGAGCACGGACCAGTCGATGCGACCGCAATCGCGCTCGATCGCGATCCGCGCGAGGGCCCGGAGTAACGCGAAACCAATTCCGTGCTTTCTCGCCGCCGGGCGGACGAACAGATCTTCCAGATAAATCCCGCGTTTGCCGAGCCAGGTGGAATAGTTGTGAAAGAAAAGCGCGAACCCGGAGGGCTTGTCGCCGAGGTAGGCGATGAGGACTTCGGCAGCGGGTCGCTTACCGAATAAGGTATCTGCGAGATCCTTTTCCGTGACCGGCGCCTCGCCGGGGCGGGCCCGCTCGTAATCGGCGAGCTCGAGTATGAACTCACGGATAAGTGGAACGTCTTTCTTTGTTGCGGGAACGATTCGTGTTTCGGCGTTCGACTTCTTCATCCGCGGAGTATCCGACTGGCAGAATCGGGTGTCAATGCCATCTTTGACTCATGAAACCACCCGTCTGTCTAATACTGCTCGCCGTCATCGCGACTGGCTGTGGCTCTCCTTCTCCCCAGGTGAAAGCGGGAATCGAAGCGCAGGATCCTTCGGGCCTGAGACGTCTCCCAACTGGAGCGACACTCGATCCGGCGGGAATGTCGTACGATCTCGGCTCGATGCCGCTGGCGATGGTACTCTCTCCCGAAAAGAATCGCGTGATCGCGCTGCTCAACGGCTGGCGCGAACAGGGCATTCAGGTTGTCGATCGATCAACGGGACGGATTCTGCAGAGGATCTCGCTGCCCGCGGTCTTCCTGGGCGTTGTCTTCAGTCCGGATGGCAAGTCCCTTTACGTCTCCGGCGGCAACCAGGATGTGATCTACCGCTTCGACTGGCGCGCGGGCGCGGCGACGCTCGCCGACAGCATCGTGGTCGAGGCGAGGCGGAAGTCGAAGGACAATATGATGGGCGGCATGATGAAGGCCGGTATTCGGTATCCGGCCGGCATCGGCATCTCGCCCGACGGGCGAACGCTGTACGCCGCCGAAAACCTCGGTGATTCGCTCGCGGTTGTGGATCTCGCATCGCGTCGAGTCGTGCAGCGGCTTCCGACCGAACGATATCCGTATGGAGTGGCGGTAGCTCCCGACGGAACGGTGTACGCCTCGGCGTGGGGAGGCTGGACGGTCTCCGTATTTCGTCCGCGACCGAATGGGACGCTGACCGCTGAAACGAGAGTAAGAGTTGGGCGTTATCCGTCGGCCCTCGTTCTGAATAAGGATGGATCGCGGTTGTTCGTGGCGTCGGGAAGCACAGACAGGATAAGTGTCCTGGATACGAGATCGCTGCGAGTGCTCGTTACGCTCAATGACGCGAATCCGGCTGGCACCGGCGAAGGCAGCACGCCGAACGCATTGGCTCTATCCGCGGATGAAAAGCGACTGTTCGTCGCGGAAGCCGACAACAATGCGGTCGCAGTCTTCGATCTTTCGGCGAGCGCCTCGGGAATCACGTCGGCGACTGGAAACGATGTACTGGCCGGAAGGATTCCGGTCGGGTGGTACCCCTCGGCTGTCGCGGTGGATGGGCCCGACCTTCTCGTCATCAGCGGAAAGGGGCGGGGGACGGCGCCGAACGCGGGGAACCGCGAGCCCGGCGAGCATAGCCGTCCGCAGAACCGAGATTACACGCTCGGCCAGATTAACGGCACTCTCGTGATCGTCCCTCTCGCAGGCACTGGCCCGGCGGATCTTGTGCGATGGTCGGAGCGCGTCGCGGGTGCGAACGGGTGGAACGCTCCGAAACCCGCGAATAGGTATCCGCCGTTCGAGCATGTCATCTACGTAATCAAGGAAAATCGCACCTACGATCAGGTCTTCGGCGACCTGCCGCAGGCCGATGGGGATTCGTCGCTGGTGTTCTTCCCGCGAGCGATTTCACCGAACCATCACGCGCTGGCGGAGCGCTTCGGAATCTTCGACCGGTTTTTCGTGAACGCGGAGGTGAGCCCGGACGGACACAACTGGTCAACGGCCGCGTACGCGACGGACTACTCGGAGAAGACGATCCCGAGCCACTATTCCGATCGCGGCCGGACCTACGACTACGAGGGTCTCAACCGAGATACTATTCC
The DNA here is from genome assembly GCA_036502385.1 of Gemmatimonadaceae bacterium. Lineage (GTDB taxonomy): Bacteria > Gemmatimonadota > Gemmatimonadetes > Gemmatimonadales > Gemmatimonadaceae > UBA4720. The sequence continues at coordinate 1,971 of DASXYR010000032.1, read as the reverse complement.
GGCGGAAGACGTGGCCGAGCCGTCGAGCGGCTATATCTGGAATCTTGCCGACCGCGCCGGGATCACCTACCGGAACTACGGTGAGTACGTCAATACTCCGGAAGACTCCGCGTCACGCACGGACTCGGCCTACTTTCCGACGAAACCGAGTTTGGCGGCCCACACTAACAAAGCGTATCCGGGATGGAGCCTGGAGATTCCGGATCAGGTGCGCATCGGAATCTGGCTGAATGAGTTTCAGGGATTCGTTCGATCGGGCAAGCTGCCGGCGCTGGAGCTGGTGCGACTCCCCAACGATCACACCTGGGGTGCGGCCGCGGGGAGACCGACGCCGCACGCGTACATGGCGGACAACGATCTGGCGCTCGGAAGACTCATCGAGGCACTGTCGAGGAGTCCATTCTGGAAGAACACCGTGGTGTTCGTGCTCGAGGACGACGCGCAGGACGGTCCCGACCATGTCGACTCCCACCGCTCGCCGATGCTGGTGATATCGGCGTATAACAGGGGCAGGGTGTTCCATCGCTTCGCGAACACGAGTGACGTGCTCGCCACGATCGAGGACATTCTCGGCCTTGGAAGGATGTCTCAGTTCGATCATTACGGGCGCCCGCTGCGCGAGATCTGGGAGACGACACCCGACCTGAGACCGTACACGGCGCTGACGCCGGCGGTGCCGCTCAGCGAGGTGAATCCAAAGATGGGCGCGATGGCGGAAGCGTCGAAGAAGCTGACGGTCAAGAAAGAAGACACTTCCGACGACGATCTCTTCAATCGAATTCTGTGGACGACAATCAAGGGCGACAAGCCGTATCCCGGGACGAGGAGAATGTCCACGCTCGAGGCGGCGAGATCACGATGAGCAGGACGAATCCAAAGGTCATCGTTCCGGCGTCGGGAATGATCACCGGTAATGACGTCGTGAGCAGGACGAAACGCGTGCGAGTGCTGGCCCAGCTGCTCGATAGCTCGATCCCCGTTCCGGGAACGAGCTGGAAGATCGGCTTCGATCCAATCATCGGACTCATTCCGGGAATCGGTGACCTGATCGGAGCCGTCATGTCCGGCTACATCATTCTCGAAGCGGTGCGCGCCGATGTGCCCGCGGTTACGCTGGTCCGCATGCTGGTGAACGTCGGCATCGATACCCTTTTGGGAGCGGTTCCGGCGGTGGGAGATGTGTTCGACGCGGCGTGGAAGTCGAATACAATGAACGTCGCGCTGCTCGAGCGGCACGTGGCCGGAGTGGAGGGCGGGTCGGGATCAGTCCCCGTCAAGCGTCGCAACGTGCTCGGGGTAATTGCAATCGCGCTGATCGTGCTCGTTCTAATCGTGGGTGCGGGACTGGCGCTCGGCATCTGGGCGGCGCGATTGCTCTGGGGCCTCACGACCCGATAACTTTGTTTTTCGGCGCCGTGGCCAAGTGGTAAGGCGGCAGACTGCAAATCTGCTATTCGTCAGTTCGATTCTGACCGGCGCCTCTCGCATCCCATCAAATCAGATATATCGCATCCACGGCGCCGGATTCATCGCCTTTCTCTGGGCGTACCAGCGACAGGGCAGATAGAGCACCGCAACCACCGCGAAGAAGACGGCATAGAGCAGCGCCAGGCTCCACGTGTATCCCTCTGGCGGCGGCGGATTCATCATCGGGTGGTTGGCGAAGAGCCACGGATCGATCCGCCCTTCGCGCGCAAGCGACACGATCACAGCCGCGAAGTGAATCGTCGGAATATGCAGCAAGTAGTAGAACATCGGCACGCGGCCGAAGACCGTGAAGATCTCTGCGATCCTACCTCGCGCCCTCTCAGCGAGCGGCAACAGGAGAATCGTCGGTCCGAGCGTCATCAGCAGAAACTGGAGCGACGCTGGGTACTTGTTCGTATTTATGAATCGGAACAAGGTGGGCATTGGCGTGGGTGACGTGATGTGCCAATGACGCGGATCGCCGTAGACATCGATCAATCGCAG
>DASXYR010000031.1:0-6257 GCA_036502385.1 Gemmatimonadaceae bacterium | reverse complement strand
GTCATCACCGTGACGAGTCCGGCGCTGTCGAACGGAACGGGCCGTTCGATAACCTGGGCGCTCACACGGCCGAGCGGCAACAATATGACGGCGCCGATTGCGGCGAGGCGTCTGATCAGATTCATCTCAAAAAGTAACCAGGGGGTGGGCGGTTCAGGTGCGCGTGCCGCGATGGATGTCGAAGATCGCGCTGCGGCGACACCTCGGGCAGATCAACCAGTCGCGCTGCCGCGCATAGCCGAGGCCGAACGATCCTCCGCCGATCTCGCGTTTGGTCATCGCGAGCTGGCATTGCGGACACACGGGCATCTTCCCGGATACGAATTCCGCGCGGATCTGTTTCAGCTCGGCGGGTGTGTACTGGGCCTGACCGGACGGCGGAGATTGCGGATTGTCTTTTTTCGGATCTTCGTCGCCCGTCATTCCGGAATTCGCACCACGATCTTGCCAAACTGTTGCCCGCTCTGCAGCCGCTCGAAAGCCTGGCGTCCCTGCGAGATGTCGAACACCGAATCGACGAGCGGCGTGAAATGGCCGGCGCGATACTCCTTCGTAATCGCATCGAACTCGGCGTCGTTGCCCATCGTGGAGCCCATGATGTCCCACTGGTTCCAGAAGAGTCGGCGCACGTCCATCTGCACCATCGGACCCGAAGTCGCGCCGCACGTCACCAGGCGTCCGCGTTTACCGAGAGCCCCGAGTGATTGCGGCCAGGTGGCTTCGCCGACGGTGTCGAGGACGACATCGACGCCGCGCTTACCGGTGCGGGCGCGGATCTCCTTTCCGACGTCCGTCGTCGCGTAGTTGAGGAGATTCTCGGCGCCGAGGCCGCGGGCGAGGGCGAGCTTCTCATCGCTGTGCGATGTCACCCAGGCGGTCGCGCCGATGCTGCGCACGATCTCGAGCGCGGCGAGCGCAACGCCGCCGCCGATTCCCCAGATGAGGACGTTGTCACCTTTCTTGACGCGCGCGCGGGTGACGACCATCCGCCACGCGGTAAGGGTCGCGAGCGTGAATGCCGCTGCCTGCTCGACGGGCTTGTCGCGCGGGATGCTGCGGGCGTTGACGGCCGGGACAACGATGTATTCCGCGAGCGTGCCGGGCGCGTGCTCGCCGAGTATGCCGAACTTGACGCAGAGGGACTGCTCGCCGGCGAGACAATACTCGCAGGTGTGGTCGCTCAGGCCGGGATTGATTATGACGTTGTCGCCGACCTTGAGCTGGTTGTCGGAGATGCCGCTCAGGTCGCCGATGGCATCGATGATTCCGGTGGCGTCAGCGCCAAGGATCCAGGGCGCGGTGATCGTGACGCCGGGCATCCCGGCAATCACGAAGAGGTCTAAATGGTTGAGCGCCGCGGCTTTGACGCGAACGCGGATCTCTCCGCGCTTGGGCTCGGGCTTCGGCAGATCGGTCCGGTACACGAGCTGGTCGAAACCGCCGTGCGCCGAGATTGTCAGTCCTCGCACGCGATTATGGGAGCGTTATATTCAGTCGTAGGAAGGCCGTACGCAGCAGGAAGTTACCGAAATTGATTTCTATCCGCTCCGGATCAGACTGAATGCTCTCCATAAAGGTTCCCCCGCTCGGAGAATCCATCGTCGAGGCCACGGTTTCTCGGTGGCTGAAGAAGGAAGGCGATGTGGTGGCCGCCGGCGATACTGTCGTCGAGCTCGATACCGACAAGATCACGGTCGAGGTGCCGGCGCTCAAGCCCGGCGTGCTGGCCAAGCAGGCCAAGAAAGAGGGCGACGTAGTGCACGTCGATGACGAGCTCGGCTCTATCGACGAATCAGCTTCAGCCGTGGGCGTTGGCGCTTCGACTGGCGCCATCGCGCAGGGAGCGGCCGGGACCCCTGCTTCGCCAGCTAGTCCTCGCCCGGCGGAGACCGCCAAAGGCAACGACGGCGGTCTCCGCGGGGCTGCGGGCGCTGGCTCCGCAGGGGTCCCAGCCGCTCCTGGCCAGAGTCAGACCGCCACGAAGAGCTCGCCCGCGGCGCGGCGCATCGCCGATGATCGCGGCATCGACATCGCGGCTGTCGCCGGGACTGGACGTGGCGGAGTTGTGTCGAAGCCCGATGTCCTCGCGGCATCTGCGGCTCCTGTGCGCGGGGGAAATGGGGCGGCGCCGGGAGAGCGCGAGACGCGCGAGAAGATGTCTACGCGACGGAAGCGCATCGCGGAAAATCTCTTACAGTCGCAGCACGCTACCGCGCATCTCACGACGTTCAACGAAGTCGACATGTCGGCGCTCAATGCGCTGAGAGAGAAGTACAAGGAAAAGGTCGAGAAGGAGCACGGGGTCAAGCTGACGTTCATGCCGTTTTTTGTGCGCGCGGCGTGTCAGGCGCTCAGGCAGTTCCCGACGATCAATGCGCAGGTCGACGGCGACGCGATCATCTTCAAGCACTACGTCAACATGGGGATTGCCGTCGCGTCCGAGCAGGGACTCGTCGTGCCGAACATCAAGGACGCGGATCGCAAGGGATTGATCGACGTCAGTCGCGAGATCAGCGAAGTCGCCAAACGGGCGCGCGACGGAAAGCTGACAATGGACGATCTAACCGGCGGCACGTTCACCATCACCAACGGCGGCGTGTTCGGCTCGCTCGTGTCGACACCGATCATCAACTACCCGCAGGTCGGCATACTCGGTCTGCACAAGACGCAGGATCGCCCGGTTGCGATCAACGGCCAGGTGGTGATCCGGCCGATGATGTACGTCGCCCTCTCATATGATCACCGCATCGTCGAAGGACAGCAGGCGGTGTTATTCCTCGTACGCGTGAAGGAGCTCATCGAAGATCCGGCCGCGATGCTTATCGAATAGATGATCGACTGCGATGTAGCGATCATCGGCGGCGGACCCGGTGGATATGTAGCAGCAATTCGCGCCGGCCAGCTGGGCCTCAACACAGTTTGCATCGAGATGGACAAGACGCTTGGCGGGACGTGCGTCAACGTCGGGTGCATTCCATCCAAGGCGCTGCTGACGTCGTCCGAGCATTTTGAGTTCGCGAAGCTGCACGCGGCCGAGCATGGGGTGACGATCGGCGACGTGAAGCTGGACCTGCCGACGATGATGAAGCGCAAGGACGCCGTCGTGGGCGCGAACACGCGTGGCGTCGAGTACCTGTTCAAGAAGAACAAGGTCACGTGGGCTCGCGGGCGGGGGACGCTCAAGAAGGGAAACGTGATCGACGTCGCCGGGACCGATGGGAAGACCGAGCAGTATCGCGCGAAGAACGTGATCATCGCGACTGGCTCCGTTTCGGTCGAGCTGCCGTTTCTCAAGTTCGACGAGAAGCGCGTGTTGTCGAACATTGGCGCGTTGAAGATTCCGGAAGTGCCCAAGCATCTGCTGGTCATCGGCGGCGGCGTGATCGGGCTCGAGCTCGGGTCCGTGTGGCGCCGGCTCGGCGCCAAGGTGACAGTGGTCGAGCTGATGCCGACGATTCTTCCCGGGAACGACGAAGAGATCATCAAGGAAGCCGACAAGACTTTCCGGAAGCAGGGGCTCGACATTCGTGTCGGGTCGAAGGTCACGGGCGCGAAGGTCGAAGCGAGTCGGGTGATTGTCGACGTCGAGAAGGATGGAAAATCCGAGAAGATCGAGGCCGACTATGTTCTGGTGTCGGTCGGTCGAAAGTCAGCGATGACGGGAATCGATGCGGCTGCCCTGGGTCTTGGAGTCAGCAAGCGGGGCGAGATTCTGGTGGACGCTCAGATGCGCACGAATCTCCCGAACGTCTTTGCGATCGGAGACGTCGTCGGCGGGAAGCTTCTCGCGCACAAAGCCGAGGACGAGGGCGTTGTCGCGGTCGAAGCGATCGCCGGACAGAAATCTCATATCGATTACAAGTCGATGCCGTCGGTGGTTTACACCTGGCCCGAGATCGCGACGGTCGGGCTGGCCGAGCACGAGGTGAAGGCCAGCGGCCGAAAGTACAAGACGGGCAAGTTTCCGTTTTCCGCGAATGCACGCGCGCGAACGGCGGGTGACACGGTGGGTTTCGTCAAGTTCATCGCCGACGCCGAGACCGACGAGTTATTGGGGGCGCACATGATCGGGCCGGGCGTGTCGGAGCTGATTCAGGAGGCGGTGCTGGCGTTCGAGTACCGCGGGTCCTCGGAGGATATTGGAATCACGGTGCATTCGCACCCGACGCTCAGCGAGGCGGTGAAGGAAGCCGCGCTCGGAGTGCTCGGCAGGTCACTTCAGATATGATTGGAAAAAACGAATGCCGACGCTCGCCGCGCCTCCGCAGCTAATAGTTTTCGAACCGATGAATCGGACAATCAGGCCGATGGTGGCGGCCGACCGCGGTGGCGTCTTCAGGATTCTGGAGAACGCCGGGAATTTCACGCCCGAGGAAGTCGGGACGGCGCTGGAGCTGATCGACGAGTGGCTCGACCTCGGCGAGCACAGCGGATATCTCACGTACGTGCTCGAATCGGACGTGGGAGAGTCGAAGGAGGTACTCGGGTACGTGACCTTCGGACCGACGCCGCTGACCGACGCGACGTACGATCTGTACTGGATCGCGGTGGACAAGTCGAAGCATCGCGGCGGTGTCGGGAAGAGGCTGATGAAGTTCACCGAAGAAGAGATCGCGCGGCGCGGCGGGAAGCTGCTGCTGATCGAGACATCGTCGCAGGAGACGTACGGCGGGACGATCCAGTTCTACGAGCGGACGGGATATGCGCTGGTGGGCAGGATTCCGGAGTATTACAAAGCGGGCGACGACAAGCTGATTTTTGCGAAGAGGCTCGAAGCGCCCGCCCGGGTCGCTGAAGAAGTTGCAGCAGCGGCGGTGTGATCCGGCAACTCTCGCGCGTTTCTGATTGTGCGATCGGGATGTGTTCTGCTGACAATGCGGCATGCGAACTCCGCAACTCCCTCCGGTGCCCTTATCGCACCTGACGGGGACTCCCGATCCCTCGAGGCGATTCCGGTTACTCGAGCAGGTCCGGCGGGCGCTCCGGGTAAAACATTACAGCCCGCGGACCCAGGTCTCCTACTGTGGGTGGGTCCGGCGATTTGTCTTATTCAACGACCGTCGCCACCCCTCGTCGATGGGAGAGCGGGAGATTTCGGTGTTCCTCAATCATCTAGCTACCGAAGGACACGTGAGCGCGGCCACGCAAAATCAGGCACTGCACGCCCTGCTCTTTCTTTATCGCCACGTTTTGGGCCGAGACATGGGGCTCATACCGGGAATTACAGCCGCAAAGCGTGGACGTCGGTTACCCGTCGTCCTGTCTGTTGGCGAAGTACGCTCGATTCTCGCGCGTATGCGCGGAGTTCCGAGGCTCTGCGCGAGCCTCATGTATGGGAGCGGTTTGCGGCTGTCCGAGTGCACGCAGCTTCGCGTGAAGGACATCGACTTCGATCGCGGCGAGATTACGGTTCGAGCCGGCAAGGGGGACAAAGATCGGCGGGTCCCGCTTCCGAAGCTCGCTTCGCCCGCCCTCAGAGTTCAGCTGGAGCGGATGCAAAAACAGTTCGAGCGGGATCTACGTTCGGGCGTGATGGGAGCAGCCTTGCCTGGGGCACTCGATCGCAAGCTTCAGAATGCAGATCGGGAGTGGAGTTGGCAGTACGTATTTCCCGCTACGCGGACCTACCTCGAGCGGGAGACCGGCAAACGCAGGCGGCATCACATCCATGAATCTGCGATTCAGAGGGCTGTAGGTGAGGCGGTGCGCTCGGGCGGGATTGCGAAGCGCGCGACATGCCACTCTCTGCGTCATTCTTTCGCCACGCATCTGCTTGAAAACGGGTCCGACATCCGCACGATTCAGGAGCTTCTCGGGCACAGTAGCCTTCAGACGACGATGATCTACACGCATGTGTTGAATCGTGGAGGGCTCGGGGTACAGAGTCCGGCAGACCGTCTGTGAACACGATTTAATTGGCGGTGATGAGGGGACGCTACCCGCTATTCCTCGTCCTCTACCTCTCCACTAGTTCCGCGCATTGTTATACCGCGAGTTGCGCGCAGCATAAGCATTCCACTCTGGGCTCAGGTCGCCCGTAAAGTGTGCTCGTTTAAGAGTTTATGTCGGCTTCTCAACTTGGCCTTAACACCTTATCCTGCAGACGCTTGCAGGGTTTGTTATTTCTCCGCAGTATAAGCAAGCAATACAATTACTAGTTAGGCCGACAATCCACTTGGCACATTCGATTAGGTTGGCTGACATCACGACGCGATTTACTGACTTCATTGCCGGTAGGGTTTCCCGTGATGATGTCG